>JAISAA010000115.1 GCA_031266955.1 Oscillospiraceae bacterium
AAGGTTCAAATGCTCGATCATACCTATATCAAGCATTTCAAAAAACGTGTATTTCTTGGGGAGCGTGAAATTTGAGCCGCTGACGTCCACAAATGTATTCGCAAGGACACCGGCAATACGCTGTTTGTCGACCTGTTGCGGCGCGTCCGCGCTGAACGGTATCGGAGGGTCGCTTACATCGCCAATCAGCGTTAAGCTTCCGGCGCCGCCTCCGCGTAATTCGACCACGGCGGTACACTCCTTTGGCAGATCGGCAAGACGCTCGAACATCGACAGCACGGTAAATTTAATATTCTCTTTGTGCTCAAGGACGCGCCGAACACATTCAGCCTTTGACGCGAGCTCCTTGTCCAGGCATATAATCACAAAGTACGGGGCTTCATCTTCAAGCTTGCTTTCACTCAATTCCTTGCGGTACTCAATTATCGAATCAAGCGTTGACGACAGTTCCTTGGCTTCATCTGAATTAGTGGCGATATATCGGACTGTACGCTCATTATTCATCGTATGGGGCAGCCAACGGGCAAAAGCAAGGTCGGCGGCGCTGCTTTCGTCATATATCAAAACGACCTTGACCTCATCGTAGCTGTGCAGGGCGACAATTTGGAGAATGAGACTTTCGGCGTATGAGAACATATCTTGCCGTTCAGCATACAAGCCGCTGATAAAGCGTTCCGCGACCGATACGCAGACTGGAACGTTTTTAAGCCAACGTTTCTTTTCGCCGAACCGATAAGTCAGCTCGGTCAAATTGTCCTGTTCTACGGTAAATCTGCGCTCGGAATACTGGATGCTTGCTTTAAGCGGCAAATTCCCGTACCCGAGGCGCAGTGACAGAAAATCGGTGTGCTTCGGCGTGCGTTCCCAAATCTGCGGCGTCGGGGAGAGTACGCGGCTGACGTAAGTCTCGGTATTGACGTCGTTATCACGCAGTATCCGCTCCTGCCTTTCGGTCTCTCGGGCTACGAGCTGTTCCATTTGAGCAAGGTACTCTTTGTAAGCTTCCTGCCTCTTTGCCTCACGGCGCTCGCGCAATTTCTTTTGGAACATTTTTGTTATAAGCGGCCACATCAGCGTTCCAAGCAGCATACTGAGACACATAACTATCGACGGGATCGCCGACGTGACGTCTCCGCGCTCAATTGCGCTTGTTACGGCAAAGACGCCGCTTGCCACGGACGCCATACCCATTGTAAGCGACGGCCCGATCAACATAAGCATCGGAACATCGTCGCTGTTTTGATTCGTCGGCGGCGCGTCGAGCTTCAGTTCAAACGTATCCACATCATGCTTGAAACGCGGCGCCCGGTAAAAATAATCGCTCGCGGCATCGAAATAATCGTCATCGTCCGGGTCGGCGGCCGGCGCATCCGCCGCCGGAGCGTGGTATTCACGCAAGACGCCGCTTTGCACCCGGACGTTTTTGTCGGGATTGTTAATAAAGATAAAACGACCGACGACTACAAGCTGCAAACCCATTATGTAGATGACGTCCCCATTGATTATTCGCTGCTGCCTTACGGCTCTGCCGTTCAGATATGTATTATTTGTGCTGCTCAAGTCGCGGACGCTCACGCCGTCGCGGACGCTCACGCCGTCCGGTGAAAATATCAATTCGGCGTGTTTATCGGAAACGAAACTATTGGAGTAGATGATATTATTATCTTCACCACGCCCGATCGTCAGCGTCGTCTGTGCGCCCGTAAGCTCGTAACCGCAGTATCGCTTGCGGTCATCGCTAAGAGGTTCGGTATAAAGTATATACTTCAAATTGCCGTCCGCGCTCTGTATCCTATACAGCTCAAGAGGGCTGAGTAATATACTTTGCACTGCGTTATTACTCTTATCAAGAATTTTGAAACGCCGGTTCGATTTTAGAATCCATTCCGAAGCGCCGCCGGATTCCGTGGAGCGCAACGCCTCCACCGCAACAACATCTGACATTTTCATATCGACGTTTCTGCCGCGCATCCAATAGCGCCCGGCGCATTTCACCGGCAGAACGACACTGCTGTATTCTTGTTGTGAAAGAAGCGTCAGTTTCATATACTTCTCCTCTCTCTTAGTCTATTCGCAAGGCTGTGGGCAAAAGCTGAATATGCAACATTCATTCGGCTCACCTCTTAAATATAGATTCCGTCATTCTGTCATAGGAGCTTTCTTGAACCGGATTGTTTTGAACCGCGCCGCCAAGTGATTGTATGTAGTCGATATGCAGCACCTCGCGTCCAAATTTCAAGATGTCTCCGGAGCGTATCGGAAAAATTCCGGTGATATTGCTCCCGTTTAGCAAGGTCTTATTTGTAAAGCCTATGTGCATGACCGCAAGCCCGTCGCTGTGCAAGACGATTTTGCATTGCTCTCTCGATATGCTCTTATCATCAAGCTGCACGGCGCAGTGTTCCGCGCGGCCTATCAGCAATTCGCCTTGAACCGGAAGCGTCCAGGTCTTACTTGGATTATTTGGATTGCTTAGTTTGATCGTAAATTGCGTCCCGGAATAATCCGCATCGCCAATAAATTCCGTTTTCTTGTCATAATCGCTGTCCGGATATTCCCCCGAAACGCCGGATTCGGTATGCTCCAGGGCTTTTTTCTTTTTTGGTCTTGCTATCAGAAAAATTACAAGCCCAATCAGCAAAAGTAAAACAACTGCCGCTACAACAGCAAAGACAAGGTTAGCCCGTATCCATGCCGCGACGGAGTTTGCCTTATAAACCGGAGTCGGCAAAATCTCAGGATCCGGGACCGTCGTCGGGGTCGGCTTCGGGTCGAACGTCGGCTCGGTAGTTAACTCGACCGGCGGCTCCGGTTCTGACGGAACGTCGAAAACCGGGAATTTAACGTCTATACTGACGCTGTAAACGCCGTCTCCAATATCGACCTGTCGGGTAGTTCCGTCAAACAAGGCGGCGGGGACTTTTGCGGTGAAGAAGAAGTAGCCGCCTACGCCAAGCTTCTGCGTCAATTCCGCGATATCCGTTTGCGGGTTAAACGAATGATACCGGCCGCCGCTCATTCTTACTATTGCTGACAGCTCTTTGTTTTCCGTGGAATCGGCTTTGCCGCTCACCGCCGCGACGTCGATAGGGTAGCGCTCATTTTGCAGCTTCAGAAACAGCTCCTCTTTCGTTATCCCGCTGACCGTGTCGTCGACGCCGTCCGTAATTACGATAGTGCGATAAAATGTCGCTTTGCCGTCAGTCGGGGCGATACGCGGGAGCGTGTTATAAATCGCGTCAAAAATTTTGCTTTGGCTATCGTCAAATTTGATTTTATCGATCGCGTTAGACAGGTCATAGCGATCGGCGGAGAGTTCTTGAAGCGTATCGATTGCCTCGCCGAACGCGACTATCTTGAATTCTTCGTTGACCGCCTTATCCTCCACCAATTTCTTCAGCGCGGCGGCGATATTGCCGCGCATAGCGCTCGGAATTGAGGCCGAGACGTCAACTAATACTATTGTTTTTATCAGCGCGTTTTCATCCGATAACCTTCCTGTCTCGGTGATGTCGGCATTTTGATTGGAAACGGCGCACCTCAAAGAATCGGGGCGCAGTTCACTGTCGGTGATGACCGTCATCATCTGTTCCGATATGTATACTTGCAATACATTCGCGGAGGAATCAGCACGAGAGCCGCCCGGCAGTACGGCAAACAGCAACACCAACAATATGGGAATCAATTTATAACCTCTGCTTTTCATAAAAGCCCTCCTTCTCTATTTCGGTTCCTGTTTATTACACGCCGCACGGCGGGCACTGTCTCTGCACCGATCAATGGTGTGACGCAGGACGACAAGGACGACTGTTACTGCAAGCTCGCAGAGACTGTATAACTTAACCGGTACACTATACCATACCTTTTCAGAAATTTCAACAAAATTTTCCGCAGGCAAAATATTCTGCTTGCGGTCAAATGTTTCAATAAAGAAAGACGGCCCGCATAAAACCGGCCGCCGAATATTTTAGCGGATAAAACGCTTGCAATTTAGCGCTCCGCATGCTATACTGCCCCGCGTAAGGGCGGTGGATCGTGATCGGAATATCAAAACAAGCTCATAGACCGGGCCTGAGGCTGTGAAGCTCTGTTCGCAGGCACGTTTGGCTTACGCCGCCGCTGTCGTTATAGCGGTATTCGGCGCGGGCGTCGGGCTCACGTTGCCGGGCGCTTTCTTTTTGCTGCAAATTTCGCCGCTCGCGGCGGGCGCCGTCGCGCTGTACGGGCTGCTGTGCTCGCTGAACAAACGGTGGCGCCGGGTCCGTTGGCTGCGGTACGCATGGTTAGCCGCGGCGGCGCTTTTCATCGCGGCGTTTGTCGCGGTCGAGCTTTTGATAGCCGTGAACGCCCGCGGCGACGTCTTGATGGATGAACCGCCTCCGGCGCGGTATATGATCGTGCTCGGCGCCGGTCTGAACGGTTCCGTGCCGAGCGCGGCGCTGCAATCGCGTCTTGAGACGGCGCGGGAGTATTTGGAGCTGCACGGCGAGGTGATCTGCGTGGTATCCGGCGGCCAAGGCGCAAACGAGGATATTCCCGAAGCGGAGGCGATGAAGCGCTGGCTCACGGAGCGCGGGATCGGCGCGGAGCGGATACTTGCGGAGCCCGCGAGCGCGAACACAGCGGAGAATATCCGGTTCTCACTTGAATTATTGCGCTCGGAATACGACGATACCGACGGCGCGATCATATGCTCCAACGGCTATCACCTGTTCCGCGCGCGATGGCTCGCGGGACGCAGCGGCGTTGCCGCGTACACGCTGTCGGCGCCCGATTATTATACTTATCTCGGCGTGCTGGGCTGTTTCAGGGAGTTCTTTTCGGTCGCGCTGATGTGGCGGTGAGGCGCGGCGGGAGATATTGACTCCCTCAGCGAACTTACTTCAAATCAAACGCTTTCAACAGCTTATCGACCTCAGTCGCCTTGCCGTCGATATCCACGCTTACCTTTGCGAGCGTCCAGCCGTCTATCGCGTTCGGGTCGGCGCCCGCCGCGATAAGCGGCTCGGGATTCAGGACGAACACGACGTCCTTGTCGTTTGCCGGCATATCCTTCGCCCACTCGAACATATTCCCGCCGCCGAGGTCGATATTGTAGTGGTCGAGCGCGGTGTGGTAGCCTATGTATTTTCTCAGCGCGCCGGCGTCAGCCTCGAACTGCCCGAGCGCGCCGGGCGCGGCGGCTTGAACTGAATCAAACGGCACACTGAATATAATACTGTCCTCACCGGCGTTTTCCAGCTTCGACAGCTCGAGTCCCGCCGCTGTGAAGGGCGCGGCGTCTACCGCCATACCGACGCTGTCTTCGCCGAATACGAACCAGGCTTTGCCGTCCGGGGCGGTAATCCTCCACGCGCCTGTCTCGTCATTTTCGGGAGCAAGCGCGCCGAGCACGTCCCCAAACGCCCGGACGGCGTCTTTTTGCACCACATCCAGCGACGAGCAGGCCGCCAAAGTTACTATGACTATGACTGTGACCGCAAGCGGTACAATGGCTGATGTACGTTTTAATAGCTTTTTCATTATGCATTTCTCCTATTTGGTCGGCTTGAAGCGTTTTAATCTGAGCGCGTTCGTCAAAACCGACACGCTCGACAGGCTCATCGCGGCGGCGGCGAACATCGGATTCAAGAGCGGCCCGCCGAGCAGATATAACACGCCGGCGGCTATCGGGATACCGACCGTGTTGTACCCGAATGCCCAGAACAGATTCTGCCGTATATTGCGGATAACGCGTTTGGACAGCTGCAGCGCGGACGAAACGTCCCGCAGATCGCCGCGCATCAAGACGACGTCGGCGCTTTCCATAGCGACGTCAGTTCCCGTCCCGATGGCGATCCCCACGTTCGCCTGCGCCAGCGCGGGCGCGTCGTTTATGCCGTCGCCGACCATCGCGACTGTCTTGCCCTCGGCTTGCAGCTTCGCTACTTCGTTCGCCTTGTCCCGCGGCAGGACCTCCGCGAGCACGCGGTCTATCCCGACCTCGCGCGCGACGCGCTCCGCCGTTTCCCTGTTGTCGCCCGTTATCATAACGGTCGCGACGCCCATCTCGCGCAGGCGCGCGACGGCGGCGAGGCTGCTATCCTTTGGCTTGTCGCTGACGCTGATCTTGCCCAAGCGCTCGCCGTCCGCGAACACCTCCACGCCGCGGCCTATGACAATATGCCGCCCGCCGATAACGCCCTCGACGCCCTGCCCGACGTTTGCCTTGAAATCGGCGACTTCAAGATACTCGCCGTCATAGCTTTCCACGACGGCTTTTGCGATCGGGTGCTCGGAATACCGCTCTAAGCTCGCGGCGATTTGCAGTACGTCGCCCTCGACGTCTGTGACCTCTGGTCGTCCCTCCGTTATCGTTCCCGTTTTGTCGAGGATGACGACGTCTACGTTGTGCGCCGTCTCCAGCGCCTCGCCGCTTTTTATGAGTATGCCGTACTCCGCGCCCTTTCCCGTTCCGACCATTATCGCCGTCGGCGTGGCGAGGCCGAGCGCGCACGGGCAGGCGATGACGAGCACGGAGATGAATATGGTCAGCGAAAACTCCAAATCCCGCGTTCCGGCGAACCACGCGATCCCCGCGGCAAGCGCGATAAGGCACACGACGGGCACGAACACGCCGGAAACCTTGTCGGCGAGAGCCGCGATCGGCGCCTTGCTCCCCTGCGCGTCCTCCACGAGCTT
>JAISAA010000132.1 GCA_031266955.1 Oscillospiraceae bacterium
GTCGAGATAAAAAAAGGCGGGCTGACGTATATAAGGGTATCCGACAACGGCTGCGGCATATCGCGGGAGGACGTGCCGCGCGCGTTCCTGCGCCACGCGACAAGCAAGCTGCGCTCCGAGGCGGATTTAGAGGCCATACTGACGCTCGGCTTCCGCGGCGAGGCGCTGGCGGCGACGGGCTCCGTGTCGCGGATCGAGCTTTTGACGAGGACGGACGAGGAGGACGAGGGAACGGCAGCCGTGCTTGAGGGCGGTGAGCTGCGCTCCGTCACGGCGGCGGCGAGACCGCGCGGAACGACTGTTACCGTCCGTGACTTGTTTTTCAACACGCCGGCGCGGCTTAAATTTATGAAATCCGACCGCGCGGAGGCGGCGAACGTCTCGGCGGCGGTGACGCGGCTCGCGCTCTCGCGCCCCGATATTTCGCTGAGATATATACGCGACGGCTCGGGAGAGCTTCACACGCCGGGGGACGGCAGGCTCGATTCCTGCGTATACGCCGCGCTCGGGCGGGATTTTTCGGCGGGTATGCTGCCCGTGGACCTCGAAGGTGACGGCGCGCGCGCGCGCGGCTTCATATCAAAGGTCTCGGCCCTGCGCGGGAACAGAAATCATCAGTTTTTCTTTGTCAACGGCCGGTGCGTGCGCTCAAGGACGCTGCAGGCCGCGCTGGAGCAGGCGTACAGAAACAGGATGTTTACCGGGCGCTTCCCCGCCTGCGTGCTATATATCGAGACCGGCGCGTCAAAGCTCGACGTCAACGTCCATCCCGCGAAAACGGAGATAAAATTCCTGTTTGAAAAAAGCGTGTTCGACGCCGTGCACTACGGCGCTCTCGCGGCGCTCGACGCGGATCCCGAGCCGCAGGCGCTCGCTCGCGCGGCGCTTCCTTCCGTCGGCGCGGAGCCTGGCGCGGAGCGGGACGGTGTTTTCCCGCCGAACGGGGACGAGCCCGGAGAGCCCGCCGGAGAGTCAGAAAGACGCCCGCTGCGCGCCGCGCCGTCCGGGGGCAGATCGTATGACCGGCTTTACGCCGAGCGGCGCCCGGAGAGCTTTTCGCCGTCGTCCGAGGTGCGCAGCCCCGCCGTATCGCCCTACGTTCCGTCGAGGCGCGAAGGCTTCGCCGGCGAAGGCGGGAAAGATTCATATGATGAATATGGCGGCGCGCGGCAGACTGAAATGACGTCCTTCACGAGCGCGCCCGGATACCGCGTCGTCGGCGAGGCGCTGGGCACGTACATAATCGTCGAGACCGGCGGAGCGCTCTGGCTCATCGACAAGCACGCGGCGCACGAGCGCGTGCATTTTGACCGCTTGCGCGGGGAGGGCTACCGCCCGATGATGCAATCGCTCATAGAGCCCGTCGTCATAAGCCCCGGCGACGCCGAAGCGGAGCTTCTTTTAGACAACGCGGAAATGCTCGAAGCGCTGGGCTTTTCGGCGGAGCCGTTCGGCGGCGGACGCGTCGCAGTCCGACGTATACCGGCGGATATAGACATCGGCGACGTCGAGGGCGCGCTGTCGGAGATATGCGAGGAGTTCTCACGCGGGGGCGATACGAGCCGCCGGCGCGACGCGATACTCGCGTCCGTAGCCTGCAAGGCGGCGATAAAGGCGGGGCGGGATTCCGGAGAGCGGGAGCTCTATGAGCTCGCCGGGCGCGTCGTCTCCGGAGAGGTGCGCCACTGCCCGCACGGGCGCCCCGTGGCGACCGAGCTGACAAAAGCGTTTATCGACAGAAGCTTCAAGAGGATCTAAGGCAGGTGATGAGATGCTGAAAAGAGTTGTTGTTTTGACGGGCCCCACGGCGACGGGGAAAACCGAGCTCGGCGTCCTGCTCGCGCGGGAGTGCGGCGCCGAGATTATCTCGGCGGATTCCATGCAGATATACAGGCATATGGACGTCGGCACGGCCAAGCCGACGCGCGAGGAAATGGGCGGCGTCGCCCACCATATGCTCGACGTCGCGTCGCCGTTGGAGGCCTACTCCGTCGCGCGGTATTCCGCCGAAGCGGCAAGGGCGGCGGACGATATCATATCGCGGGGACGTCTGCCGATGATCGTCGGCGGCTCCGGGCTTTTCATAGATTCGCTCATCGCCGGACGAGAATTCGCGCCGGAGGACACGGTCGGGCTCCGCGCTGAAATATCGGAGGAATACGACAGGCTCGGCGGCGAAAAAATGCTTGAAAAGCTCGCGGAATTCGACCTCGAAAGCGCCGGGAGGCTCTCCGCGCGCGATAAAAAGCGCGTCGTCCGCGCGTATGAGGTCTACCGTCTGACCGGCGAAACGATATCCGGGCACGATACGGACTCCAAAAGCGCGCCGCCCCGCTACGAGGCGCTCTACATCGAGCTCGGGTTTTCGGACAGAAACGCGCTTTACGCGAGGATAGACGGCCGCGTGGACGAAATGATAAAACGCGGCTTTCAGGAGGAGGTGCGGGCGCTTATGGATATGGGCCTCACAAAATGGCACAATTCGGCGCAGGCGATAGGCTACCGCGAGATGCTTGAGGCCGAGCTCGGCGAAATAACGCCGGAGCAGGCTCGCGAAACGACGAAAAGGCGCAGCCGGCAATACGCTAAACGGCAGCTCACCTGGCTCCGCCGCCGCCGCGACGCTCTGCGGATAAACCGGAGCGCCGCGCCCGACCACTCCGAGGAGGTACGAGTTTCGACAGAATATATGCGCCGCGCGGGATATATTTAGCGCGCGCGCAGCAAAAAACACGCGCAGCAAAAAACATATGAAAAAAGAAAGAGGTAATCACAATGCCGAACACAAGGACACACAATCTACAGGACGTATTTCTCAACTCAGCAAGGACCTCGCGCCAGCTCGTGACGGTTTTTC
>JAISAA010000298.1 GCA_031266955.1 Oscillospiraceae bacterium
TACGTGCGCAGCCGCGAATTCGGGTTCATTGCGGACACGCCGCGCGCCGTTTTGCTGCTGAGGCAGACGGAGAATCCGGCGCTTGACGTTATGGAGAGCGTGCGGGAGGTGTTTCCGGATACGCAGCGCGATTTCGTCGTGTCGATGTCGGCGAGCGACACGGTTGTCGTCGCGACGCTCAAAACCAAAGGGAACGTCAGCGACGATGAAGACGACGATGACGACAGGCAGGACGAGCTTCAAGAGCTTTCCTCGATGCTCGCGCGCCGTCTGCGCGTGTCGGGCGCGCCGCCGTTCGTCATCGGAGTGGGCTCCGCGGCGAAAAGTCTGCGTCAGCTCGCCGACAAGTACAAGGAAGCGCAGGTCTCGATAGAGGTCGGCAAGGTCTTTGATACGGAACGGGCGATCATCCTCTACGAAAACCTCGGCATCGGGAGGCTTATCTATCAGCTTCCGAAGCGGCTGTGCGAGATGTTCCTGTCGGAGGTTTTCAAGAAAAACCCGATAGAGGCGCTCGACGCCGAAACGCTTTATACGATAAACAAGTTCTTTGAAAACAATCTGAACGTCTCCGAGACCTCGCGGAGGCTGTTCGTCCACCGGAACACGCTTGTGTACAGGCTTGAGAAAATCAAAAAGCTCACGGGTCTCGACCTGCGCGAGCTCGACCACGCCATCGTGTTCAAGGTAGCGCTGATGGTAACGAAATACTTGAGCTCACAGGGGAAGGGCGGCTTCTCAATTTAAGGGAGGCCGCGACAATAACGTAAGGGGGATTCTTCCGCGCGGCTGACTCCGCGCGCGATCACAAAAAATCAATGGTTCACTTGCACGATGTGTTCAAAACTTACGCAAACGGCACGAAGGCGCTGAAAGGCGCGTCATTCGACTTAGAGCCGGGCGAGTTCGCGTTCCTCGTCGGGCCGTCCGGCTCCGGGAAATCGACGATCATAAAGCTGCTTATCGGAGAGGTCGCGCCCACGGACGGTAAAATTACCGTGGCGGGCTTCGACGTCTCGGCGATCAAGCCGCGCCGCCTGCCGCAGCTTCGCCGCCGCGTCGGCGTTATATTTCAGGATTTCCGCCTCATCGACAAAAAGACGGTTTACGAAAACGTCGCGTTCGCGATGCGCGCCGTCGGCGCGTCGAACAAGCAGATACGCCAGAGGGTGCCGTATGTCCTCGACCTCGTCGGGCTCGATATGAAGTCAAAGGCGTTTCCGACGGAGCTTTCGGGCGGAGAGCAGCAGCGCGTCGCCGTCGCCCGCGCGCTCGTGAATAATCCGGGGCTCATAGTCGCGGACGAGCCGACGGGGAACCTCGACCCCGCGCGCAGCCTCGAAATACTGACGCTGCTGCAAAAAATCAACGAGCTGCAAACCACGGTGCTCGTAGTAACGCACGAAAAATCGCTTGTAGACCAGCTGTCCCGGCGCGTCATAGCGATAGACGGCGGGCGAATAATCAGCGACGGAACGGGCGGGTATTACAACTATGAAGAGTTTTAGAGCGGGATATTACATACGCGAAGGGCTTTCGAGCATTTTCACGCACGGCTTTATGTCCTTCGCCAGTGTGTTCATAATAATCGCCTGCCTTATCATAATGGGCAGCTTTACGCTTGTCGCCGTGAATGTAAATAAGATCATCGGAGAATTTGAGGACGAGAACGTCGTTCTCGCGTATGTCAACGAATCGTATTCCGTTGACGAGGCGCGCGCGCTCACGTCAGCTATCGAGGCTATCCCGAACGTGCGCACGGCGCAGTTCGTCACGCGCGAGAACGCGTTTGACAGCTTTTTGTCCGGGGTCGCGGATAAGTCGCGTTTTGCGGATATAGACGCGTCCGTGTTCCGCCACAGATTTATCATATACGTGGACGACATTGCGGGTATGGCGCGGACGCAGGACGATTTGCTGAATACGCAGGGCATCGTGAGGGTGACGGCGAATCTTATCATCGCGCGCGCGTTCGTCACGCTGCGGAACATCGTTTCCGGCGTTTCCGCCGTGATAGTCGCGGTACTGCTCGTCATCTCGCTGTTCATTATGATGAATACGATAAAGCTCGCCACGTTTGAGAGGCGGGACGAGATCGCTATTATGAAGATCGTGGGCGCGGAGAATTCCTTCATACGCTGGCCGTTTGTGTTCGAGGGCTTTATCCTCGGGCTGCTCGGCTCACTTTTCGCGTTTATCGCGCAGTGGGGGATATACGCCGTCGTGACAGACGCGCTCATCCCGGGCGGCGGCGTCAGCTTTATACAGACGATACCGTTCTCACAGGTCTCTCTGCCGCTCTGCGCGATTTTTATAGCCATAGGCTTCGGCGTCGGGGTCTTGGGCAGCAGCTTTGCCATCCGCAAGTATCTTAAGGTTTAATGTCGGGGGGTCTTATTATTATGAAAAACAGGAAGCTCCACAGGATAGTCGCGATAATTCTCGCGCTCGTTATGGTCGTGTCCGTGCTTTGGGCGGCGCTGAGCGCGCTGACGGCGAGCGCCGTGACGCAGACGCAGATAGATAAGCTGAAAAACGAGCGAAAAGAGCTGAGCGAGCAGAAGCGCGCCGTGCAGTCTGAGATAAATTCGCTGCAATACGAACAGCTTTCGGCGTCGGCAAAGAAAAAAGTGCTCGACGGCAGGATAAGCCTGACAGAGCTGGAGATCGACAATATAAACGAGCAGATCGAGACCTACCGCCTGTTGATAGCCGAAAAAGAAATTGAGGTAAAGCAGGCGCAGGGGAGAGAGGACGACCAGCTCGGCCTGTACAAGCGCCGCGTCCGCGATATGGAGGAAAACGGCGCGATCTCATATTTAGCCGTGGTGTTCGACGCGGCGAGCTTTTCAGACCTACTCGCGCGCATAGACTTCGTCGGCGATATAATGCGCTCCGACGAGGCGGCGTACCGCGACCTCGTCCGGGCGCGGCTTGACACCGTAGCGGCGAAGGACGAGCTTATCGCGACGGTGGCGGAGCAGGAGGCGGAGAAGGTCGCGCTGCAAGAAAAGCAGGCGGAGCTTGAGGTGCAGGTAGCCGAATCGATTGAGCTTTTGCAGCGCATTGACGATGACCTGACCGCGCGCACGGCCTTCTGGGACGAAATAAACGCCGAGACCGAGCGGCTGCAAGCCGAGATAAACGCGCTTGCGGAGGAGCTGCGCCGCCAAGAGGAGGCCGCCGCCGCGCAGGGCCGCTCGACCGGGACCGTATATGGCACGGGCTCCTTGCAATGGCCCGGCACGAGCAACGTCGTGACGCGCGAATTCGGTACGATGCCGCACCCGATATATCACGATTTAAGGCCGCACTACGGCATTGACATACGCGCCGCCTACGGCTCTGATATTCATGCCGCCGACAGCGGGAAGGTCATCACCTCGACGTACAGCTCGTCTTACGGAAATTACATAGTCATCAGCCACGGCTCGGGTATGACGACGCTTTATGCGCATATGTCAAAGCTGAAATCCAAGGTGGGCGATACCGTGTCAAAGGGCGCCGTCATCGGCTACGCCGGCTCGACGGGCGCCTCGACGGCGACGCACTTGCATTTCGAGGTCTCAGTCAATGGAGAAAAGATAGACCCGCTGAAATATTTCAGCAGTGACGGATATATAAAGAAAAACGGCTGACGACAAAAATCAAACGAAAGGAATTGACAGAAAAATGGCTTACGAAGTAATAAAAATTTCCGAGGGGACGTGGCGGATAGAGGACGGTATGGTGCGCTGCTTCCTGTTTGCCGGCGAAAGCCGCGCGCTGCTCGTCGATACCGGGATGAGCGGCGGCGAGTTGCTCGCCGAGGTCCGGGCTTTGACAAGCCTGCCCGTCACGCTCGTGAACACGCACGCGGACGGGGACCATACCGGCGCGAACGGTCAATTCGCCGAGGCGTATATGCACCCCGCCGAATTCACGTATTATTACGAGGACGACGGGAACCGCGTCCCTCCCGCGCGCGCGATGTGGGACGGCGACGTCATCGACCTCGGAGGCCGGAGCTTTGAGGTCTTCGTCATTCCGGGACACACGAACGGCAGCATAGCGCTGCTCGACCGCGCGAACCGCGTGATCGTCACGGGGGACAGCGTGTCGCGCGTGCCCGTATTTATGTTTGGGCGGCAGCGGAATATTCGCGCGTATATTTGCAGTATGAACCGCCTGCTCGCGATGGCCGGCGACTTTGACACAGTATATCCCTCGCACGGCGAATTCCCTGTGGGAGCTGAGGAAATACGCAAGCTAATAGCCGCGGCTGAGCAATTGCTAAAAGGCGGGCTTGACCCGCAGGACACACCCTTCCCGCTCCCCGCGAAAATGTACTCATTTGACGGGGTGGGGTTTTATTACGCGTAAATCAAAAAAATAGCTTTCAGCCGGCGTTTTGGAGGTCGTACATCTTGCGGTACAGCCCGTTTTGCGCCATAAGCTGTTCGTGGGTGCCGAGCTCCGCTATCTCGCAGTCTTTGAAAACCGCTATCTGATCGGCGTTTATTATCGTCGAAAGGCGGTGCGCTATCGCGATTATTGTGTGCGTTCCCGTGAGCTCGTCTATCGAGTTTTGGATCATACGTTCCGTTTCGGCGTCCACGCTGCTCGTCGCTTCGTCGAGGATGAGCACGGGGGCGCGGGCGAGGACGGCTCTCGCTATCGCCACGCGCTGCTTTTGCCCGCCGGAGAGCTTGACGCCGCGCTCGCCCGTTACGCTGTCGTAGCCGTCGGGCATCGCGATGATATCCTCGTGGATACCCGCGATTTTCGCGGCGGCGACGATTTCCTCAAAATCGGCTTCCGGGCGGGCGTAGGCGATGTTCTCCGCCAGCGTCGTGTTGAATAAAAATGTGTCCTGCGGGACGAAGGCGATGTTCCGCCGCAGACTGCCGAGCGTAAGCGAGCGCAGGTCGCGCCCGTCGAGGCTGACGCCGCCTTCTACAGGGTCATAAAACCGCGCCGCGAGATTGACGACGGTCGTTTTGCCGACGCCCGTCGGGCCCACGAGAGCGGTAAAGCTGCCGGGCTTGACCGTCAGATTTATATTTTTGAGTATCGGCTTCGCCGGGTCGTAACTGAAGCTGACGTTGTCGAAGCGTATTTCGCCTTCGCAGCGCGTGAGCTCCTCAGCGCCTTCCTCGTTTTTTATATCCACGGGCGTGTCGAGTATTTCGATAACGCGCTCCGCGCCGGCGACGGCGCTTTGCATCGACTCCATCCGCGCGGCCAGCCCCGCTATCGGCGCGTAAAACAGGCTTATGTAAAACACAAAGCCTATAATTTCGCTCACGTTCGTCTGATTCCTGAAAGCGAACCACCCGCCCGCTCCGAGGACGATGACGAGCCCGCAGGAGGTAAGCAGATTCACGCCCGGATTGAAGAAAGCGCCGCGCGTCAGCGCTTGCAGCAGCGTCACGGTGAAATTTCTGAAAGAGACGTGCACCTTCGCCGCCGCGCGTTTTTCCTGCCCGAAGGCGCGCACGACCTGTATCCCGGCGAAATGGTCGTTGAGGTTGGTGTTTATCTCGCCGATGTATTTTTGGCGGTTGCGGAACAGCGGCCTGATCTTGACGGAATAAACCTGCCCGAGAACTGCGATGAACGGGATCGGTATGCACGTCAGCACGGCGAGGCGCGGGTTCATCGTGAACAGTATAATGGTGACGCCGATGAAGGTCAGTATGTCGGAAATCGTCTCGGGGATCAGGTGGGCGTAAAGCAGCTCCAAGTCGGCGCTGTCGGTGACGACGCGGCTCATTAAATCGCCCGTGTGAACAGACGCAAAATACTCGGTTGAAAAGCTCTGCATAGTTCCGTACAGCTTCAGGCGCACTTTTTCAACGATGTTCCACGCCGCCTGATGCGCCGATATATTTGCGGCGGCGCGGCATATTTCTCGCGCAAGTATCGTCCCGAGCATAGCGAGCGCGAGCGACGCCACGCCCCCGAGCGCCGCTTCCGTCACGCCCGCGCTGATCTTATCTATCAGCGCCATTTGCAGCCGCGGCACAAAAAGGTTCATTCCCGTCATCGACACGGTCAGCAGGACTGCAAGGACGAGCAGCTTTCTGTAGCCGGCGGTTTCTCTTGACAGGCGCAAAAGGACTTTCATTGTCATTTCTCCGTTTCATCGTATCAGGACTTAATATACGTATACTATACAATGCGGCGTCGGATTTTTCAAGCGCTATCGCAGGCGGCAAGAAAACGGAGCGGGCGATCCAATTAAAATCTGCGGCGCCGTTCCCCAAAATTAAAAATCTTGCCTTTGCCGGCGTTATATGCTATAATCGCTCAAACAATCTACATTCTGCAAGGTTTTCAGACACAGACAGGAGCGACGCGTATGCATGACAAGCTCATCGCAAAGTGCAAAAAATATCAGAAGCATTTCTCGGAGCTGCTTGAGATCGGCTGCAAAATCGTCGATATTCCGGACACCTCCCCGGCGTCGCTTATGCCGGAGCAGGAGATGCATAATTTTTGCGCGCATTGCAGGTATGAGAACAAAAACGAGCTCTCGACGCATCTATACGGCTGCCACGAGGCGCACAGATGGAACGGAAAATACATCTATTACTGCCCGATCGGGCTGACGTTTATAGCCGCGTCGATTTTGGGCGAGGAGGGGAATCTCGTCGGCGGGCTCGTGCTCGGGCCCATCATAATGGGGGAGCTGCAGGATACGCTGTACGATCTGCCGGTCAAGGAAATGTCGTGGGACGTTTCGCGCCTGTCGGAATTCTCGACGCAGAAGGTGCAGCACATCGCGGAGATTTTCTCGGGAGTCACGAGCTATCTGTCCGGCGCCGAGCGGCATGGGATACAGAATCTGCTCACCTACGATCAGGAAAAGCTCTTGAAGGCAATTTACATCGTCAAGGATATGTACGGCGACGACGCGCAGAATGCGGACGCGCTGCTGCAATTTGAAAAAGACCTGCGGATGACGATCATTAGCGGAGAGAAGGACACCGCGCTCGATATGATAAACGAGCTGCTCGCGCAGATATATGTGTACAGCGGCTTCGATTTCGCGGCGATAAAGGCGAGGCTTTTGGAGCTGCTCGTCGTGCTCTCGCGGGCGACTATTGAGGCGGGCGCCGACCCCGCCGAGACGTTCAAGATGTCGGAGAATTTTATTGCCCAGGTGGAAAAATATTCGGACGTAGACCAGCTCGCGTTCTGGATATCCGATATAGTCCGCCGCTTCGCGGTGCAGACGTTCGATTTGGCGCAGGTAAAGCACTCGGACGTCGTGTTCAAGGTGACCAATTACGTCAAAAAGAACAGCGCGGAAAAGCTTTCGCTTGATTCCCTCGCGAAAGAGGTGTTCCTTTCGCGGTCGTATCTGAGCAGCCTTTTCAAGCACGAAACCGGTATGAGCCTTACCGCGTATATCACGCGGGTGCGCGTGGAAAGAAGCAAGAAGATGCTTTTGGAGGGCACCGCCGGGCTGGCGTCGATAGCCGTGCAGTGCGGCTTTAAGGATCAAAGCTATTTTACGAAGGTGTTCAAAAAGGAAACCGGCGTCTCGCCGAAAAAGTTCAGGGACAGGGCGTTTGTGGAATGAGCGGCGATATTCGCCGTTATTCCGTTTGAAAAAGCCGCTTCAATATATATAATTGCGTGACTGGATAGGAGGTGGTTTTTTTGAAGCTGAATGAATATTGCGCGTCTTTGCGGGGGCGCAGGATTGCCATACTCGGCGTCGGCGTGTCGAATCTGCCGCTCGCGCGGCTGCTGCTGAAAAGCGGGCTGAACGTCACGGCGCGTGATAAGCGCTCACGCGCGCAGCTCGGCGACACGGCGGCGGAGCTGGAGGCGCTCGGCGCCGGGCTTGTGGCGGGTGACGGGTATCTCGAAGGGCTTGACGAGGACGTCATATTCCGCACGCCGGGAATTATGCCGCACATCCCGGAGCTAAAGGCCGCGACGGATCGGGGCGCGTTACTGACGAGCGAGATGGAGGCATTCTTCGAGGTCTGCCCGTGCCCCGTAATAGCCGTGACCGGGTCTGACGGCAAGACTACAACGGCGACGCTTATCGCCGAATTCCTGAAGACCGACGGCAAGACCGTGTGGCTCGGCGGCAATATCGGCACGCCGCTGCTCGACCGCGCGGACGATATGTCGCCGGGCGATCTCGCCGTTGTCGAGCTGTCGAGCTTCCAGCTCGTGACAATGCGCCGCGGCCCGAATATCGCCGTCGTGACGAACGTCGCGCCGAACCATCTGGATATACACCGCGATATGGACGAGTATATCGGTGCGAAACGCAATATATTGAGCTCCGCCGAAACAATTGCCATCTTGAATTACGACAACGCGATAACGCGCGGCTTCGCGGCTGACGCGCGCGGCGAGACGCGTTTCTTCTCGCGTACGGCGGCAGTCGAAAACGGAGCATATCTCGAAAATGGCGCCATAGAATACGCCGAAAACGGCGCCGTTGAGAGCGTCCTAGACGTATCGGACATAATGATTCCCGGCGTGCACAACGTCGAAAACTATATGGCGGCCATAGCGGCGACGCGCGGGCTCGTGTCACGCAGCGCCGTAACTCGGACGGCGCGCAGCTTCGGCGGAGTTGCGCACAGGATAGAGCTCGTGCGGGAGCGCGGCGGCGTGAAATACTACAACGACTCCATAGCCTCCAGCCCTACGCGCACGGCTGCCGGCCTGCGCTCGTTTGGCGAGAAGGTCATACTCATAGCGGGCGGCAAGGACAAGGGCGTGCCGTTCGACAGCCTAGCGCCGGATATAATAACGCATGTCAAGACGCTCGTGCTCACGGGGCTCACCGCCGAGAAACTGCGCGCCGCCGTGCTCTCCTGCCCCGGATACGCGGGCGAGCCGGAGATAATAACGCGCCCCGATTTCACTGACGCCGTACACGCGGCCGCGAATTGCGCGCAGCGCGGTGACACCGTGCTGCTCTCGCCCGCGTGCACCTCGTTCGACGCCTTCGCGAACTTCGAGGAGCGCGGGGATCGCTTTAAGGAGATAGTGAATGGGCTTTAGCAAAGCCCTATGGGGCAAGGGCGCGCGCCGCGTTTTTGCGTCCCGGTAGGGGCGGATGGTGATCCGCCTGTTATAAGGCGGAACCACCCCGGCGCGTCCGCGCCACCCCTCCGCGGGAGGGGAATGGACGGGGGGACGCCGAGGGCGGCGTCCCCTACGGGGGTGCGCGTTGTCCCGCAGGGATGCGCGGACGTTTCATCGTCCCGTAGGGGCGGGCGTCCCCGCCCGCCCGCCGCGTTCCCTATTCCCCCGTCCGTAGGGGTAGGTTTCAAACCTACCCTATCCGCGTTTGTGCGTTGCCCTGCGGGGGCGGGACGATTGCCATCGTCCCCTACGGGGGTGTGTGGTGGTCCCGCGGGGGCACGTGTTGCGGGTGTGCGGTGCGTTGTTTCCCCGTGGGGTGTGTGTTGCGTGTGTTCGCCGCGTTTTTGTGTCTCCGTGGCCCCGTAGGGGCACGGCATGCCGTGCCCCTACACGTGGGGGGTGCGTTGCGTTTTACGCTATGGTTTCTAAATACCGTTGCAGCAGCATTGCGGCTTCGGCGCGGTTGGCAGGGATTTCGGGCGCGAGGGTCGTTTCGGTGCGGCCGGTTATGAGGCCGGTGGAGACCGCCCACGCCATTGCTTCTTGCGCCCAGTCGGATATGGTTCCGGCGTCGGTGTAGGCGGAGAGGTTCGCGTCCGTAGGGGACGCCGCCCTCGGCGTCCCGTTCCCGGCGTCGGACCATTGCGTATACCGATACAGGAGCGTTGCGAATTGCTCGCGCGTTATTGGGTCATTTGGGGCGAATTTGTTGTTGCCGACGCCGGTTATCAGATCGTTGGACGATGCCCACGCTATGGCGGGGGTGTACCATTGGCCGGATGCGACGTCGGTGAAGGGCGTTTCGGGGGACGGCGGGACGCCGAGGGCGGCGTCCCCTATGGCGTTCCGGTACAGGATCGTTGCGAGCATTGCGCGCGTTAGGGTTGTTTGCGGGGAGAATGTCGTAGGCGTTGAGCCGGTCATTAGGGCGTTTGAGTAGGCATAGCGTGCGGCTTTGTAGTACCATTCGCC
>JAISAA010000032.1 GCA_031266955.1 Oscillospiraceae bacterium
CAGGCCGCCGATTTACGCGGTGACAGGCATTCAAAACAATCTTGAAAATGGGCGCACTTCTCCCCCACAGCGGCAAAGCCCTGCGAAAGCATCCGGTTCTCTCTCGCCAAAAGGGCGCAGCTATGCCTTGAAGCGGCTGCTTTGAATGAACGCTTGGTTATTTCGCTGCTGGGAAACGCCTCGCTTGCCTTGTATATCAACGACTTTTTCATACCTCTCACCACCTTTCTCAAATGATTTTCGGATTATACCACGGCCAAACTGGGGCTGTCAAGCGCTATGGCGAATTTTATTACGGCGGGATTGACAAATCGGCCGTGACGCGTTAAGATAGTGGCAGACATTTTATACGGCGGCCTTAAAGCTGAAAGCCGCGTTATTTTGAGAAAGAGGTGCGGAAACAATGGCGGATATTATCGGCGCAAACGGACAGCGGGAAAGCTTCCGCGTAGTCGGCAAGCCGAATTTGCCCGGCAAGCTGAGCTACGCTCTCGCGACGGGGATCGCGAAATTCGGGATCGATTATACGTTCCCGGATATTCTTCACGCTAAATTCCTGCGCAGCCCTTACGCGAACGCTAAAATTATAAGCATTGACACGTCCGAGGCGCGTAAAATCCCCGGCGTCGCGGATATTTTAACTTGGGATGACGAGGACATAAAGGCGCTTGTCAGCCGCGGGGAAAGCTTCGGCCCCAAGCGCCCGTGGCTTGACAATTTCGCCGACTACGAGGGGCAGGAAACGGGCGTGATCGTCGTCGCCGAGGACGAGGATATCTGCGACGCCGCCCTGCGCGCGCTTGTGATCGAGTGGGAGATACTCCCCAACTACACAGACCTGCACAAATCGCGCGAGGAGGACGCTTACGTGCTCAGGCCCGACGTCAAAGAGGCTCCGAGCTTCGGCGGCGGGATGGGAGTCCAGGCCCCGCCCAAGCGCGGGAACGTCGCGTATTCAGATTCCGTGTCCGGGGATGTGGACGAGGGGTTCCGCGAGGCCGAGCATATTGTCGAATACAGTATGTATATGCCGCCGTTCGCTTCGCATATGCCGAATCCGTCCGGCTCCGTGGCCTGGTGGGAGGACGATTTTTATTTCGGCGAGGGCAAGAGCCTGCATATAGAGGGCGCCGTGCGCGAGCGCCGCGCCGTCGCGCAGATGTATAATATGCCCGAAGATAAAACAGTCCAGGAGGGGCTTTTTATGGGCGGCAAGTATTGCGACTGGGGCCTGCGCAAATCGCAGGAGATTACTCCCCTGCTCGCGCGGCGCACGGGCCGCCCCGTCCGCTGCGTCAACACGCGCGAAGAGATGTTTGATTTTATTATGAAAGAGCGGTTTATGTACTTAAAGCTCGGCTTCACAAACGCCGGGATGATCACGGCCATCGACGACTTCTCTATCGCGGACGGCGGCTCTCAGGGCAGCTCCAGCTTCGGGACTACGGGCGATCTCACTATGGGTAGCTATAACTCCTTCAAGTGTAAGAACATCCGCCAGCATATGGAGATCGTGGACTCGAACCGCGGGCTTATGTACGTCTCCGGACAGCACTGCCCGTTCAACTGGGACATCGGCACGGTTGCGATTTATCTCATCTCAGAAAAGCTCGGGCTCGACCCTATCGACGTAGCGAAGCTCAATCTGCACGGCCCGGACTCCAAGGACGACGAGCGCAACGTCCCCAGCTTCGACGCGTGTCTTGAGGCCGGCCGCCAGCTGATGAATTGGGCGCCGCACCGCGCGGGGCAGCTCCGGCTGCCGGACGGGAGGCTGCACGGGGCAAGCTTCCGGTATCAGATGTGCCCGCGTCATTCGTTTTCGGGGTATGAAAGCAAGCTGGAGTATAAAAACGGACGAGTGCATCTGCCGACGCAGGGGCCTGTGTTCGGCGTTTTCGCCGTGGAGTGCAACGCTATGGTCGTCGCGGAGGAGCTCGGGCTCGAGTACGACGACGTCGATATTGATTTCGATTACCGCGAGAAGTTTACGCCCGTCGGCGGCGGCTCTGACGGCACGACGGCGTCCGCCTGGGTGACGAAGGAATGCGCGAATCTGTTAAAGCGTAAGCTGCTCGAAGCCGCCGCCGAGGAGGCGGACGCTCCGCCGCCCGTGTTCTTCTTCGGCGCTCCGCCGGAGCCGAGCCCGTTTAAGGGACTCTCTCCCGACGAGCTCGATATTGAGGGCGGAGATATAATCGTAAAAGCCGATCCGAGTAAGCGCCGCCCGCTCGCCGCCGCTGTGACGCATGACGTTACGGCGCACTTCTCCGGCAGGCCTCCGACGGCGCTGTGGGCGCAGGGAATGGGCTTGAAGCTCGATACGATGAACACCGCTTACTGCGAGGTCGCGGTGGACGAGGATACCGGGGAGGTCGAGGTTCTGCGCTTCGGAGTCGTCGCCGACCCGGGAAAGGTCATGCGCCCGACGTCGCTGGAGAGCCAGATAGATCAGGTCATGTATTTCTCCCAGGGATGTCAGCTTCTTGAGGATTTCGTCTACGACCCGAAGACCGGCGTCAAGCTCAACAATAATATGATAGATTACAAAAAGCCGGGGATGCTCGACGTGCCCGCGGTTGACCGCGAGTTTCTTGAAACGCGCGCGGGCAACGCGGCTTACGGCTCTAACGGGATAAGCCATTCTCTCGCGAACACTCACCTTGTCATCATCGCGCTGCATAACGCGATAGGCGTCTGGGTCGATCCGCCGGCTACGCCGGATAAGGTGCTCAAAGCGCTCGGCAAGGCTTAGGGCGCGGGCGCTGATTTTACGTGCTCAGGGCTGTAACGGCTTTTCCGATATCCACTACCCGGTCACACTCTCCGACATCATACCAATTTACGCCTTTCGCCGGAATTTCATAACTCGTCTCAATCAAAATCCGGCGGCACTCCTCGGCGCTCAAATCCCGTTTGACGCGCTTCATGAGGGCGGCAAAACCGCCTAAAACCGCGGACATTGAGGAAAACGAGAAGTACGGAATATCGTCGCCGCTTTGTATGGATTTTTTCTCCGCGATCAAAGTGTGGTAACGCTCGTACACGTTAGTTAAGAGATGATTGTAATCGTAGTGCAGAATGTTCACGTCTGGGCGGCGCTCAAAATCCGCGGTCTGCTTAAATGGGTAGCAGGCGTAGGGGAAAATATTGTGCGGGCTGTCGCAATGGATAAACGTAGTGATGATCCCCGCCGCCGAGGCCGAGGCCGCTTTGAGCGCCTTGCTGACAATTGCTTTCTCTCCGCCGAAAAAAGCCGCGTGACTGTAGGTCAGGATTTCAATTCCGTTTTCAATCGCCCATTCAATGGCTTCCGTAAGCAGCTTAGCCCGGTCGGATTCAACGCCGTATGTAATTGCGTTTATGGCAAAAATCTTGCACTTAGGGGCTATCTCGCGGAGCGCCACCGCCATCCACTCACCGTGTCCGGACATTTGCAGTTGCTCCGGCGCGCCGGTAATATCGGCGAAGCCGGCGTACAGTCCGGGGTGTTCGTCCATTGCGAATAGCCAGTCTATGATACCGACCTTAACACCCTCACCGAGCGACAGCCTGTGAGCGCCGCGTATATTATGCAATGAAAAATATGTGTCGCGCGAATTTGCGTCAGTGAATTCAATTGTATTCATATCATAATACTGCTCCTCTTGCCATATTTTATTAAATCGTACACTGAACCGGACATCTTGTCAAGCGCAAAAAATAATCAGCGTTTCCCGTTTTCAGGTCTCACAAGGCAATGCCCTCCGTGAAAATTTCATCTGACGGTATGGCGCCCGTGTAATAGGTTTTAATTATCTCGCGCCAGTCCGCTCCGTTTTTGGCCATAATGTTTGCCCCGTACTGGCTCATACCGACGCCGTGGCCGTGGCCGGCGGTCGTGAATATCACATCGCCGGTATTCTCGTCGGGAGAGCTTACGTATACCGTTATCGCGGTCGAGCGCAGCCCGAACAACTCCCTCAGTCTCGCGCCCGTTATTTCCGCGCCGCCGATTTTCATCGAGGCGGCGCGCCCGGCCTCGTCGTAGGCTACATCGGTTATCCATTTTTCCGCGTCCGCGCCGAAAACGGTGTCCGGAAGCGCTTTCAATGCCGTTTCCTTAAAATCCTTCAGCGATATCGTCGCCGCCGATATGAGCCCCGGCGCGTCCTCGGAGGTTTCCGGCGTCGGCACGCTGACAAGATACGGCCTCGCGCCCGACCACACATCCTCGGCGTTTTCCGTGCTGCCGTAGGACGACGCGTGAAATGCCGCGAGTATAGGTTCCGAATCGTACGTTATGTAAATCCCGTCCGTCGCCGCGACGGCGGCCCGTATCTTCGCGAGATTTTTTCCAAAGTCCGCGCCCCATTTTTCCCGCAGCTCCGTTTCGGATGTGAAGGCGGCGCAGCAGCCGGGGTCTGTGCAGACGTCCGCGTCCGCGTGCTTTTTCGGCTCGGCGGCGGAAATGTTATACCAAACATAAGTCCGCGCGGCGGCTGACTGCGCACGAAGCGCCTCCGGCTCAAACGACGCCGGCATTTCCCCGGCTACGGCGCCGACGAGATATTCAAACATACTCATCTCGCTGACCGAATCGCCGTCCTTTACGCGCACGTTCACGCGCGCGTCGTTCTCTCCCGGCGGCGGCAGGCTTGTCTCAGGCTCGGGCGGCGCTGACGGGCTCTCTTGCTCTTGCTCAATCGGCGCGTCGCGAGCGGCGGAAACGCCCTCCATCGGGAAAATCAGCGCCGAAACTATCGACAGCGCGGCGGCGAAAATTCCGAGCGTCAGAGAAAAAAGCGCGATTTTTTTCATAAGTATCTCCCCATTTGTTGACTTATCGGGCTCTTATGGTGTATTATGGCGTCATACGCCGCTGAGTCCCGCGCGGCGCGGCAAAAATTACACCGTCCGCCGCGCGGCTGTTCCCGGCGCGGCGTCTTTATCACGGCGTAATAAATTTATTTTGAACGGTTGGTATTTATGCGAAAATATGCTATCGCGTCCGGTCTGCTCGCGGCAGGCTCCGGGATCGTCGGATTTTTTCTGAGGCAAAACGAGCTACTGCGCGCCTTTGAGCCGGACACCGGCCTGCCTGTGGCGGGCAACGCGTCCACGGTCGCGCTCATCGCTTACACGCTGCTTATACTCGCGGCGGCGGCGGGCTTCGCGTTTGCCGTCAAGACCCGCTTTAAGTCGAAGGATACTTACTCCGACGCGTTTGCCTTTCGCGGACCGCATTTGACGGTCATCGCCGGGCTTTGCGCCGCGGCGCTCGCGGCGTCCGGCGTTATGTGCCTCCTTGAGGCGCGCGGAGGGGCGGACTTCCGCGTACAGGCGGCGATAGCCGTCCTCACGGCGGCGTCCGGCGCGGGGCTGCTCGGCTTAACGATGAGCTCTCTTTCCGGGAAAGGCTCAAAGCTTTCGCTTATCTGCGCCATTATCCCGGAGCTTTTCTTTACGGTTTGGTTGCTGCTGCTGTACCGCCGCAATCAGACGAATCCCGTGCGGCTCGAATACGCGTTTCAGGCGCTGGCTATCGTGTCGGCGGCGCTCTCGTCGTATTTCACAACGGGCTACGCGTTCGGCAGGCCGGCGCCCGCGCTCTCAGCGTTCTGTAACGCCGCCGCGGTGTATTTTCTGATAACGGCGTCAGCCGATCCGATCCCGTTGTCGCAAAGGCTCGCGTTTATCGCGTTCGCCGTATTTTTCGCGGTAAATCTTATACGTCTGACAGACGGGCTTGAATTCAAGCTGCCCAAGCATCTGCGCAGCGCAGCGCCGTCTGAGGAAAAAGCCTCGGAGTGACGTCCGCCCGCCCGTAAATGCCGCTATGTATGGCAGACGCGCCCCGTATTACCGCCGCCGCGCGTTGGACCGGCGCATTCGATATGGCTTTCCAAAATCCCGCGCAGCGCGCTGCAGCTTCCGCAGTGCGATTGCGCAAGCGTGATATTCCCGCGCGACGCGCAGCTTCGCGCCGTTTTCGCCATCTCGTGCGACACGGGATTCGTAAACAGCACTATGAGGTCCGGGTTGCCGATAAAATCGTGCAGCCCGCCTTTTATTTTCGTAAAAACCTTTGCATCGCAGTCATATTCCTTGCAAATGCTCTTGTACTTACACTCCATACGCTCATTTCCGCCGACGATCACTATGTTCATTTGGTTCTCTCCTTGTTTTTAGTTGATTTTAATTAGAAAGTACTAATTTATTGGATATAAGCGACTGCCGGACACGTAATAGCCCGGCAATCTCGTTATAATTTGCTAATGATGTGGTTATTATAACATAATGTTTTTTATTTGTCAAGCGTTATTTGAAAAATTTTTTCAACAGCCGAATCGTGTATCGGATATGCTTTAATATATTAAGGTACAACGATTTGATTTAACAAAACGATCATTGGCGCATAGTTTTTATTGTAGGCCTCAATGTCCGCTTCTAAAAGGGTGTCCGGTTCAACGTCTGAAAAATTTATTTGATACCGCGCGCGGCGGGCAGACTCCTCGAAAAATAAGCGCTGGGTTCTGCCGTTGCCCTCGCGAAAAGGATGTAGCGTGTTGATCTCCGCCATATAGTATGCCAGCCGTTCGATGAACTGTTCTCGCGGCAACCTACGTAACCACTCTTCATTTCGCAACTTACCGAAAATATTGTCGGCGTAGGTGTAAATCATCGGAGCGCGGACAAACTCGGTTTCGCCTTTGGAAAAGAACTGACCGCCGCGAATCCGCCCCGCCCATGTGTAGATATCCTCAAAAATGAAACGGTGGATTTTCTGTAAGTATTTTAGGTCGAGCGTACCTTTGAAAGGACTTTGTTGCAATTTTGTGATTTTTGCATAAGAAAATTCCCTCTCGGCTGCTTGCAATATTTCGTAATTGCGGATGTTAAACCTGTTTATCAAGACCTTGGTGTCAGGGTAGCAATAAAAATCGTCGCCCTCGTATTCCACACCGCCGTACTCATACTTCATGGGAGTACCTCTGATATTTTTGTTTGACCGACTCAATGTAATCTGCAAGCGGAAGTTCACCAGTCAGGATTTTCCGTCCGATTTCTTCCTGTTCTTTATCAATCGTAAAGCCCTCCATTTCCATAGAGAACTTGGTGTTTTTTAAGATTCTTTCAATACGTTCATCGCTCACAACAAGCACCTCCGAACACTTATATTATACACGAAACGCTCATCAAAATCAACAGATAACAAAAATTCTAATTACCCTGCAGAATATTCTCGATTCCCTGTCCC
Source organism: Oscillospiraceae bacterium (assembly GCA_031266955.1). GTDB lineage: Bacteria > Bacillota > Clostridia > Oscillospirales > Oscillospiraceae > JAIRRO01. Next base: position 7,241 of record JAISAA010000032.1, read on the forward strand.
GGTCGATGGTGCGTAACTGCGGCGGTGAAACGTCCTCTCACGCCGCCGCCAGCACAAGCCTGTGCAGCAACGCCGCGACCTCGGCGCGGGTGGCGAAGGCTTTCGGGTCGAACAGATTGCCGGGCTTGCCTGATATCATACCGGCGCTGCGGCAGACTTCGACCGCCGCCGCGGCGTAGCCTGAAATATCCTCGCCGTCGGCAAAGCCGTCGCCGCCGCGCGTTGCGGTGAGCTCTAATCCCGCGAGCTCCGCGTACCGGACGAGTATCACCGCCAGATCCTGCCGCGTGATGCTGTCCTCCGGCCCGAACAGGCCGCCGCCGTAGCCGTTTATTATGCGCGCCTCCGCCGCCCACGCGACGGCCTCGGCGTAATATTTGCCGCTCTCGACGTCGCCGAAAGCGTCTTTGCCGTCCGCTTCGGGTTCGTCCGCCAGCCTGTGCAGCACCGTGACGAGCATACCGCGCGTCATAAACGCGTTCGGCAAAAACTCCGTCGCGCTCGCGCCCTTGAACAAGCCGTGAGTATGGACGAAGGCCGCGTCGCCGTAAAACCATCCGGATGCCGATACATCACCGAACGGATTGCCGAACTTCACGGAGTATCCGAGCGGCGAGGCTTCATCTAATACTATGACGGTGTTTGCCGCAAGCTTCAGTGTCAGGCCCGCCGCGGAGCCGGGCTCCGCGGCAAGCGGGACGGCGGCGTCGGCTCGGCTACCCACTCTTGTCCTTATAGCGATATGCACCGTCGCGCCGCCTGTGCCGATACTGACGGTTCCGTCCGGGCGAATTGTCGAGCCTGCGGGAACGGAAACAGCCGTACCGCCGGGCAGGGCGATGTTGGCCGTGCCGTTTCCAACAGTGACCGTGCCGCCCGCTGTGATCGTCGTGCCGCCGGGGGCGGTCACTTCCGCCTTGCTTTCGGGCAGGGAGATTTCGGCTTCCTTGCCTGCGGGAACGGCGATATTGCCGTCTTTGTCAATGCTCGTGCCGCCCGGAACGGCGACTGTCATTGCGGCGTCAGAGCCGCTTGCCGCGCCCTGCGGGGTGATCGTCACCGTCGCGCTTTCATTCGCCGGAATCGTTACGCCGCCGTCCGCGCCGATGACCGTACCTGCGGGAGCCGTGATTGTGACTGTTGGCGCGCCCGCGCTTGTGCTTCCGTCTTGACCGCCCACTGTGACCGTGCCGCCGCCCGGCAATGTAGCGGAGCCGTCAGGGTTCTGTACGGGCGGTTTGCCGTCCGGCGTCGTCACCGTGCTGCCTCCCGGCGCGGGGGTTGCCGGAGTGCTCGGCGTGCTTGAGCCACCGCCGGAACTGCCGGAACCGCCCGTGCCTGTACCGCTGCCGCCGCCCGGAACCGCCGTAACCGCAGCGACGAGCTTGTCATTTTCAACGGCGATGCCGAAGGTGTAGCCCGACGCGGTGAGCGACGCCGTTGCCGGAGCGCCGGTTACGCCGTTTGTCCCGCCGTCTATCAGCGTTATCTTGTTGCCCACGGCAAGGGAAGGAGCGCCGTCAAAGGCGAGGCTGACCGTACTGCCCGCAACGTCTATCGCAGACATGCCGTTGTAACCGTCGCTTGCGGTAATCACCGTACTGCCCGCCGCAATCGAAGCGGGCAGCGTGAAATTATATTCCGCAAAGTTGCCCAGCATTCTTATCGCTACGCCGGACTTTTTCAGGTTCAGGATATTGCCGGTAACTGCGTTTCCAGAGGAAGAAGAACCGCCGTAGAGGGTAACGTCCGCGTCAATCGTCGCGCCTGCTTCTATCGTCACGGTATTGCCCGTGGCGTCATACCCGGCACCGGCAAAGGCGCCGTAGATGTTAGTGGTAAACGTGCCGCCGGTCAGGGTAACGGTGTTGCCCGTGGCGTTGCCCGAACCGCAGCTCCCACCATAAACATACCCGACGTTGCCCCCGCCGCTTATGGTAACGGTGTTGCCCGATGCGCTGCCTTTGCCGTTACCGCCGGTGACAGTCGTAACCGTGCCGGTGAAGTTTGTCACGACGACGATATTGTTGTTGGCTTCGCCGCCGCCTGTATTATTGTCCAACTGCCCGCCGTTAATCCACGACGGGCTGGAGAAATCGCCGCCGCTGACGGTTATGCTGTTTCCGTTTGCGTGTTCGCCTGCTCTGTTGCTGTGTCCGCCGGAGAATGACGGAGAACCCGTGAAGTTGCCCGATGTAACGGTCAGCGCATTGCCGGAGGCGTAGGCGTAGGTGCTATGGTCGTAGTAGTCGAGGGAACGGCTCGCGCCCTTGCCGTTGCCGGCATAGTTGCCGCCGGCGAGGTTGCCCGCAATGGTGACGTTGCCGCCCGGAAAGGCTCCGAAGGCATAACCGTTCAGCGTTCCGCCCGTATGGTTCAGACCGCCGGAGATAAGGTTAGCGGGGTTATCGCTGTTCGTCAGCGTAACCGTGCCTCCGGAGACACTGAACAATCCGTTGGCGAGGAAGCCGCTTTTTCTCGCGTTAACCGCGAAGCCTGTGCCTGTGCCCCCGGCGCTTACCGTGCCGGTGGTGGAGATAACGACATTGCCGTCGTATGTCTCAATGCCGTAGCCGTTGGTTTCCGTCGCGTTCGCCGTCAGATTCGCCGCGCCGGAGACGGTCAGCCCATTTTTCGCATAAACGCCGCAGTAGCCTCCACCGGCGCTGACGCTTCCGCCGGAGATTTGCAATGCGCCTTCTACATTCAAAACATTGCTGCCACTGCCGCCGGTAAGCGTCAA
>JAISAA010000064.1 GCA_031266955.1 Oscillospiraceae bacterium
GTAGTCTTTTTCGTCCAAGGAATCCAGCAGCCTGTCAAGCTGTCTGCGGCGGGTACTCCGCTCCGCCGGGCTGTCCGGGAAAAGATACTGGTCAACCGATATGTCAAACATGCTCACCAATTTGTAAAAGACCTGAAAGCTGGGGTGCTGCCCCTTGTTCTCGATGGACATGATGTAGCGCGGCGCGAGTTCCATCACCTCGGCAAGTTGCTCCCGCGTCAAGCCCCGGCTCTCGCGGACGGCTTTTACAGCCTGACCGATGGGCTTGAAATCGAACCGTTTCGTTTTCTTCTTCATCAAAATATCACCCTGTTACATTTTACTGTTCCTATTCACCAAACAAAACGATTATATATATCGTGTTATAGGATATTTAATATCGCATACAGTTTTGGGATCAGTAAAAATGTGGATTTCTCGGTTGATATAGAACGAAAAATTTATTTGATGAGAACTGTTGACAAGCGACCATCGGTCGCTATATAATGTGAGCATAGGAACCGACCATCGGTCGCTACATGGAGGAATGATCAAATGCCAAAAGGAATTATGCTCACACCCGAACAACAAGCGGAGCGCCGGGAAGAAATCGTCGGCGTCGCTTTGCGCCTCATCGAGGAAACCGGATTCCCCAAAACATCCATGCGGGAAATTGCGGCTTCGGCAAACATGGGAAAGTCCAGCCTGTATGATTTTTTCAAAACGAAGGACGAGATTCTTGTCTACGCGGTTGAGAAAAAAACAGAAGAAATCATTCAAAAGGTTCATGGGATTATTGCCGGCGAATCCTCGCCGGAACAGCGCCTCAGAAAAATAATGCTGAATCATCTCGGAGTGCCAAAGCGGTACAGAACCGCGCTGATGTGGCTGAATACAGAATCCGACTATTTGGAAGAAGAATATCGCGAACGGCTGAGAGCCGTGCGTTACGCGTATCAGGATATGATAAAGTCCGTGATTGAAAACGGAGTCGCCGCCGGTGTATTTCGCGAGACGGACGCCGATCTTATGGCGCGTTTGCTGATTAACTCCGTATTGTCGATCCTCTACACATCCAGACCGTCTGCAGACCCGGAAAAAATGTTGGACGAGACAATGAATATATTCCTGCACGGAATTATGACCGGGCGACCGAAGGAAGGAGGCGCGTGAGTATGACTTATATTCTGCCATTGGCGCATAAACAGGCAAACCTTGATACGGTCGGCGGCAAAGGCATGTCTTTATCGAAGCTGCTCGCGGCGGGCATCCCTGTGCCGGACGGTTTTTACGTCACCACCGCCGCCTACCGGAATTTTATCGAGGCAAACCGGATTCAGCCTCACATCAATAAACTGACGGACGGTATTGACGCTGGCAATACCGGTCGCCTTGAGGATGTGTCCACGCGTATTGGGCTGCTTTTCAATGCCGGGGAAATGCCGCCGGAAGTAGCGGCGGCAATCAAAAGTGCGTATGCCGGATTGGGGAGCGTCGCGGTGGCCGTCCGTTCCTCCGCGACCGCCGAGGATTTGCCCGACGCCTCTTTCGCGGGTCAGCAGGAGACGTATCTCAACATGCAAGGCGAGAGTGAAGTCCTCGCCGCCGTAAAGCGTTGTTGGGCTTCCCTGTGGACGGCGCGCGCCATCGCTTATCGCGTGAAGAACGGTATAAGTAAGGAGTTTGTCGCGCTTGCCGTCGTCGTACAAAAACTTGTGTTTTCCGACGCGTCCGGTGTTATGTTCACGCTAAACCCCGTCAACGGCAGACGCGGCGAAATGATTATGAATGCCGCGTGGGGGCTTGGCGAAGCGGTGGTTTCCGGCTTGGTCACACCCGATACAATCGTCGCGGATAAGCAGAGCGAACGAATCTTATCGTATGAGACGGCAAGCAAAGAGATCATGACGGTGCGAACTCCTACCGGAACAGAAGAAATCCCCGTTCCCGAACGCTTGAGGGGAAAACACGCCCTTACAAAGCGGCAAGCCCTGCGTCTGGCTCGGCTCGGCGGTAAAATCGAGCGGCAGTATCAAACGCCTATGGATATAGAGTGGGCGCTCGAAAAAGATGACCTGTATATCGTGCAGGCCCGCCCCATAACCGTCTTGCCGCCGGAATGGGCGCTGCCGGAGAAGGGTGTCATATACACAAAGGGCAGTCTGGCGGAACACCTGCCGAATCCCGTTACGCCCCTGTTCGCCACGTTCGGCCTTGAAATCGTCAACCGCGCGTCGGCGCTTTTGTGGGCGGATATGTTCGATAAAAGCGCGAAAAAACTGCTGCCGGAAAACGGGGCATACGCGATTATTAACGGATATGTGTATCTTTCCGCTAAATCAAAACCGCTTTTGATTGCCGTAAAATCCCTTTCGCCCCGCGCTTTGCGCCGGACGCTCACGAACAGCGTCGCGCGCTTTCGGGCGGCGCGGGAAGAGTTTGAAGCCGTGATCGGCGCATGGGAAGAAAAACCCCTGCACACGCTGAACGCTCATCAAATTATGGAAGGTATCCAAACCGTATTTTATGCCGCGTGTATGTATTTCACAAGGATTCAGCTTAC
>JAISAA010000163.1 GCA_031266955.1 Oscillospiraceae bacterium
GGAGCATTTCCGGCTGGGCAAGCGAGGCCTCGATGTGGGTCGTGACAAAGGGCATATTCAGCGGGGCCGCAAACCCCGACGGCGGAAAGGCGCTGTTTGACCCGCAGGGCGAAACGACCAGAGCGCAGCTCGCGACCATGCTGATGAGATTTATTGAGAACGTAATGTAGTCGCACGAACAAACGACATTTTGACCGCGCCCCCGTTGTGACAAGGGCGCGGTCTTTTTGTTCAGCGGCTTATACCGCCGCATCGAAAAATTATCTTGACAATCGGAGATTTACGTGTTATTTTTGAGAACAGAAAGCCGCCGCAGTTAAAATGGCCTGCCAAGAGAGCGCGCGTCGGGGTGAGAGTGCGCGCCGGGCTGAACGTCGGCGGGAATGCTTTCGCGGATCGACAAATTGCGAATACAAAAAAGAGCGGGCGCGTTTTCGCGCCAATGCGGGTGGCACCGCGGGTAAATTTTTTACTCGTCCCGGAGAAGGCTGTAGGGCTTTCTTCGGGTTTTTGATTTTCAGAATAATTTATGGAAAGTATTTATTAGGAGATATTTTATGGTTAGAACACATATGTGCGGGCAGCTCAGAGAGGGCGACATCGGCGAGCGGGCGGCGCTCGGCGGGTGGGTACACGCGATACGCGACCACGGCGGGGTGCTGTTTCTTGACCTTCGCGACGAGACGGGGATAACGCAGATAGTCCTGCACGACGACGGGATGCTCTCAGGCGTCACGCGCGAGTCCGCCGTCTCCGTGACCGGACTCGTCCGCGCGCGCGGTGAGGACTCCGCCAATCCAAAGCTCGACACGGGCGCGGTGGAGGTCTTCGCCGACACGCTCGAAGTCCTCGGCGCGGCGCGGAACCAGCTCCCGTTTGAGATCGACGAGTCGCGCGACACGCGCGAAGAGCTGCGCCTGCGCTACCGCTACCTCGATCTGCGCAATCCCGCCGTTCATAAAAATATCGTCCTGCGCTCCCGAATTATAAGCCATCTGCGCCGCGCGATGGAGGCGCTGGGCTTTATGGAGCTCCAGACGCCGATATTGACGTCGTCGTCGCCGGAGGGCGCGCGCGACTTTTTAGTCCCATCGCGCAAGCACGCGGGCAAATTTTACGCGTTGCCTCAGGCGCCGCAGCAGTTCAAGCAGCTTTTGATGATAGCGGGCTTCGACAAATATTTTCAAATAGCGCCCTGCTTCCGCGACGAGGACGCGCGCATCGACCGCGCGCCGGGCGAGTTCTACCAGCTCGACTTTGAAATGGCGTTCGCCGGGCAGGAGGACGTCTTTTCCGTCACAGAGTCCGTGATGTACAATACTTTCACAAAATTCTCCGACAAGCGCGTGTCGCAAGCTCCGTTCAGGCGCATACCGTATGCCGAATCAATGCTGAAATACGGCACGGATAAGCCCGATCTGCGCAATCCCTTAGAGATCGCCGACCTGACGGAATTTTTCGCCGGCGTCGATTTCCCGCTGTTTCGCGGGAAGCCCGTGCGCGGAATAGTCGCCGGGTGCCAGGGCAAGCCGCGCAGCTTTTTTGACAGCTCGCTCAAATTCGCGCAGTCCATCGGGATGAAGGGACTCGGCTATCTGACGTATACGTCCGGCGAATTCAAGGGCCCCATAGAAAAATTCCTGACTGCGGAGCAAAAAACGTACCTCGTCGAAACCCTGCGCATAGCGGACGGCGAGACGCTGTTCTTCATCTCAGATGCGCTCTCTGTCGTGAACAAGTACGCCGGCGAGATACGCTCATGGCTGGGCGAGGCTCTCGATCTCATCGACAAGGACGCGTTCGAGTTCTGCTTCATCGTAGATTTCCCGATGTACGAGTACGACGAGGATGCTAAAAAGCTCGACTTTTTCCACAACCCGTTTTCCGTCCCGCACGGCGGGCTGGGCGCTTTCGATACGCAAGACCCGCTCGAAATACTCGCCTATCAGTACGACATCGTCTGCAACGGATTGGAGCTCTCGTCGGGCGCGGAGCGCAACTACGATATAGAGGTAATGAAAAAGGCTTTCGCTCTCGCCGGATACGCCCCGGACGAGCTCGAGCGCCGCTTCGGCGCGATGTACACGGCGTTCCAATACGGCGCGCCCCCGTCCGCCGGCATGGCGCCGGGCATTGACAGGATAGTGATGCTGCTCGCCGGAGAAGAATCCATCCGCGACGTAATCGCCTTCCCTCTAAACGGCGAAGCCCGCGACGTAATGATGGGCGCCCCCGGCGACGTAACAGAGGCGCAGTTGCGCGACGTTCATATAAAAATAAAGGGGCAACTATGAAAACTATTCCGGTAATGGTAAACGGTGAATTGGCAGAGAGGGCAGCGCCCGTGCTTCGCCACTACGGTTTCGATTTGGAAACCGCGCTCAATGCGTATCTGATGCAGATTGCAACGGATATTGCCGTGCTCTCGCTCGGACAGAAGCAAGCGGGGTTTGTGCGTCCGCCTATGCAGTTTGACTGTCTGAAAGGCGTACTCAACATCGACGACGATTTCAGCGATGTACTCGAAGACTTCAAGGAGTATATGTGATGCGATATCTGCTTGATACACACACCGCGATATGGCTGTTCACCGACAGTAACCGACTGTCGGTGAAAGCACGGAATATCCTCGCTGACCGTGAGTGCCATCTTGCTGTCAGCATAGCGTCCGCGTGGGAGCTTGCGATCAAAATCAGCAAGGGCGGCGAAGTGCCTGATTTGAGCGGAGTTGCTGTCTTTCTGGACAAACTGCATGAAACCGGTGTAGAGATTCTCAGTATAACTGCCGACGAAGTCAAGATCGTTGAGACCCTGCCGTTTATACACAAAGACCCGTTTGACCGCGTGATCGTCGCCACGGCAAAAGCTAACGGGTTGACGCTGATAAGCGTTGATGAAAACGTGCGGAAGTACGATATTGACTGGGTCTGGTGAAGCTGCAACACGAAAGGGTTGATTCAAATGGCAGACACAATAACGCACGACGAACTGAAAAAAATAGCCGCTCTCGCCAAGCTGTCGCTTGACGGCGAGGACACGCAGGCGCTCATCGCCGATATTTCCGGGATAATCGAGTTCGCCAAAGCCGTCTCGGCGGCGGATATCGGCGCGTTCGACCTCACTAAGCGCGATGAGGAATATCCGTTGCGCGAGGACGCGCTGAGCCCGTCTCTCCCCGCCTCCGTCATACTCTCGAACGCCCCGGAGACGCGCGACGGATTTTTTATCACGAGAGGACTGTAAAAACGGAGGTTTATAATGCTTAGTCTCACACACAAAAACTACATCAAGGCCCGCAAGTATATTCTCGCCAACGGTGACGACGTCAACAGGGCGTGGCTGCGCTACAATTTCGACGGCGAGGACTCCGCCGCGTTTATGGACGTGCTGGCAAAGCACCAGCGCGAGGACGGCGGCTTCGGCGGGCTGGAGTACGAATTTGCGTATCAAGGCTCGTGCCTGAAATGCACCGAACACGCGTTCCGCTATATGTTCTATCTAAAAGACAAGCCGTCCGCCGATCACCCCGTCATTCAAAAAATGATGAAGTACGTTTTGACGAAATACCGCCCCGACGTCGGCCATTTCGGCAATATGGAGGAACCGGAGCTTAACAACTATCCGCACGTCCGGTGGTGGGAATACGCTCCGGATGAGTTTCCTCCGATCGAGGACGAAAACGAGCGAATCATGCGATACAGCCCCAACGGGCAGGCGACAATTGCGGCGTTCGTAGCGCAGTACAGCGAGCTCGTGCCGGAAGATTTGTACCGGGACATAATCAAGTACCCTGTTGAGAAAATTCTGCGTTACTACGACAAGGCGTCACCGCTGTATGGCACGGGAAGCGCGGACGATTCCTTTTATTATGACGACCAATCGCCGTACAACCTAAAATGCTATCAACAGTTTGTAGCGTGTCTGAAGGACAAGCCGCTTGCGGACAAGCTGACGGCGATTTTGCGGCAGAATCCCGCCGCCTGTATGCAGCTTGACCGCGCAAAATGGGAGCGGGATTACTTTGACTTGCCCTGCGAGATAGTTGACACGCCGGACAGCATAGTCTATCCCGCCGTAAAAGGTCTGGTGGACACGTCTCTTGATTACGTGATCCGTCAGCAAAATGACGACGGCTGCTGGCACTTGAATTTTCGTCTCGGCGAGGGCGCGGCGTTCGACAAACTGCAATCCGACTGCGAGATGCACCTGACAATGCTCATTCTCGCGGAGTTAAAACGGTTTGGGAGGGTCGAAGATGCTTAAAAGCCCCGATTTGCCATCCCGCGTGAAAATGACATCCATCACCGAAATACGCGCGCTGCTCGACGCGCGCAAGATATCCGCCGTCGAGCTCGCGAAAATATATCTTGACGCCGTGAAGCGGGAGAACCCAGCGCTCTCAGCGTATATCACGGTCACGGAGGACGCGGCGCTCGACGCGGCGCGGCGCGCTGACGAGAGGATCGGCGCCGGCGAGAGCGTTCCGCCGCTTTGCGGTATGCCGTTTGTGCTCAAGGACAATATCTCGACAGCCGGGATAAGGACGACGTGCGGCTCCAAAATGCTCGAAAATTACGTGCCGTTTTACGATGCCGCCGTGTGGGAGGCGCTGCGGGGGCAGGACGCCGTTATGCTCGGCAAGGGCAATATGGACGAGTTCGCAATGGGCTCCACGAACGAGACGTCATATTTCGGCGGCGCGAAAAATCCGCGCGACTTGGCGCGCGTCGCGGGAGGCAGCTCGGGCGGCGTCGCCGCCGCCGTGGCGGGCGGTCTCGCGTCGTTCGGAATAGGCTCCGACACTGGCGGCAGCATACGGCAGCCAGCGTCGTTCTGCGGCGTCGTCGGGCTGAAACCGACGTATGGCGCCGTCTCGCGCCACGGGCTCATAGCGTACGCCTCGAGCCTCGACCAGATAGGCCCCATAGCCGTGAGCGTCAAGGACTTAGCGGCGGTGTTCGACGCGATAAGCGCGCGCGATAAGCGCGATATGACGTCGCGCGGCGCCGAACAGGTCTCGGACAGCCTGACAGGGGATATCAGGGGGATGAAAATAGGGCTCGCGCGCGAATTTTATGAGGGGCTGCCGACGGATATAGCCAAAGCGTTAGAGTCCGCCGCTAAGACATACGAAAAGCTCGGCGCCGAGCTCGTCGATGTCAGCTTCCCGGCGCTGCGCCACGCGCTGCCCGCTTACTATATTTTAGCGTGCGCGGAAGCCAGCTCGAATCTCGGGCGGTACGACGGGCTGCGCTACGGGCGCCGCGCCGAGGGCGGCGGCACGCTCGACGAGACGATACGCCGGACGCGCAGCGAGGGCTTCGGGCGCGAGGTGCGGCGGCGCATACTGCTCGGGACATACGTGCTCTCGGCCGGGTACTACGACGCGTATTACAACAGGGCGCAGCTATTGCGCCGTGGGATCACGAACGAGTTTGAGCGGATGTTCTCGGAGCTCGACGTCCTGCTCACGCCTACCGCGCCCGTGACGGCGCTGCCGTTCGGCGCCGACCTCTCGCCGGTCGAGACGTACCAGACCGATATATGCACCGTGCCCGTGAACATCGCGGGCGCGCCGGCGGTCTCCATCCCGTGCGGGTTCGACTCCGACGGCCTGCCGATAGGCGCGCAGCTCATCGGGGCGAAGCGGGGCGAGAAAACGATCTTGAGCGCGGCGCTCGCGTTTGAAAACGAGACGGGCGGGGCGTTTATCAAAGCGCCGACAAGCGGCGTCAAGCTGTGAAAGGAGTTGTCAGGCTGTGAACTGGGAGATGGTGATAGGGCTCGAAACGCACGTCGAGCTGTCCACAAAGACGAAAATATTCTGCGGCTGCACGACGCGGTTCGGCGGCGAGCCCAACACGCAATGCTGCCACATATGCACGGGTATGCCGGGCAGCCTGCCCGTACTCAACCGCTCCGTTGTGGAATACGCAGCGAAAGCCGGGCTCACGCTCGGCGGAGAAGTCAACACGCGCAGCGTTATGGCGCGCAAGCATTACGTCTACCCCGACCTGACCAAGGCGTACCAGATATCGCAATACGACCTGCCGCTCGTGACAGGCGGGGGCATGTATCTCGCGAACGGGCGCAGGATAGGCCTTACGCGCATACACATTGAGGAGGATCCCGGGAAGCTCGTCTACGCGGGCGGAGAGGTGCGCATCGACTACAACCGCAGCGGCATACCGCTCATAGAGATAGTCACGGAGCCGGACTTCCGCTCCAAGGACGAGGTGCTGGAGTACATGGAGCGCTTGCAGACCGCGCTGCGCGCCATAGGCGTGTCAGACTGCCGTATGCAGGAGGGCAGTATGCGTTGCGATGTGAACATCTCGCTGCGCCGTCCGGGCGAGAGCGCCTACGGTACGCGCAGCGAGACGAAAAACCTCAACAGCTTCACAGCCGTCGCGGCGGCGATAGAATATGAGTACGACCGTCAGGCGGAGATACTCGACGGCGGCGGCACCGTAACGCAGGAGACGCGCGCGTTCGACGCGGACACAGGCGAGACGTCGGCGTCGCGCGGCAAAGAGGACGCCGACGACTACCGCTATTTCCCCGAGCCGGACATAATAACGGTCATTCTGCCGTGCGACGACATCGAGCGGCTGCGCGGGACGCTGCCGGAGATGCCGGAGGACAAGCTGCGCCGGTACACAGCCGAGCTCGGCGTGTCGGAAGCCGATGCGCGCCTGCTGACGAAATACCGCGCCGTATCTGAGTACTTTGAGAAAGCGGTGGAAAACGTCACGCCGAAGCTCGCGGCGGGCTTTATAACGACGACGATGTTCTCCGACGTCACGACGGAGGCGCAGCGCGAGCACTGGAACCCAGCGGTCACGGCGGAGCACCTGAACGGTCTGTTGCGCCTGCTCGACGAAAACAAGATAAACCGCGCGACCGCCCGCCGCGTCTACCGCCAAATGGACGAGACCGGCGGCCCCGCCACAGCGTTTCTATCCGACGAGGACATGGGCGGCGTGGACGGCGACGCTCTCATAGAGATGTGCCGCGCCGCGATATCCTCCAACGCAAAATCCGTCGCCGACTACCGCGCCGGCAAAGAAAAGGCGCTCAAGGCCATAGTAGGCGCCGTAATGCGCGAGTCCAAGGGCCGCGCGGACGCACAGGCGGCGGAAAAAACGATATTGCGGCTGATCGGCGGGGAAAAATAGCGCCTGAATCGCTGTTTCGTATTTTTTACGCGTTTTTTTCAAACAAAATACGCAGCCCGTCGAGCAGCAGATGCTCGTCGAGCGTTATTTTTTCGCGGCAGTGTGGGATCACGCGCGAGGCGAGGCCGCCGGTGGCGACGGCGGTCGCCGGCATACCGAGCTCTTCCTCAAAGCGTTTCAGCATACCGTCGATCCCCGCCGCCGCGCCGAACACTATCCCGCTTTTCATCGCGTCCACGGTCGAGCCGTTTATCGCCTTTTTCGGTGCTTCGACATTCACCTTGGGCAGCAGCGACGCGCCGCGCGTCAGCGCGTCGGCGGACAGCGTCACTCCGGGGATTATCGCGCCGCCTATATACGAGCCGGACTCGTCTAAAACAGTGATTTTTGTCGCCGTGCCAATGTCTATTATGAAAACGGGCGGCTTGTATTTCGCCGTCGCGCCGACGGCGGAGCAGACCATATCGGCGGCGAGCTCCGCCGGATTGTCGATAAGTATATTCAGTCCTGTTTTGATCCCCGCGCCGACGACGAACGCCTTTTTCCCCGTGAGCTTTCTCACCGCCTCGCGGAACACGCCTGTGAGCGGCGGGACGACGGACGACAGCGCCGCGCCGGTAAAATCGCGCGCGTCAAGCCCGTTAAAATCAAAAATGCCTTTTATCCCGGCGGCGTACTCGTCCCCGGTCTTGAGCGGGTCAGTCACCATGCGGAACACGTGCAGAATTTTTTCGCCCTCAAAGCAGCCTATTACAACATTCGAGTTGCCGATATCGATCGCGAGAAGCATTATACGGTCAGTCCTTTTTTGTAATTTTGCTTTCTACGCCCGCCGTTTGACGGGCAGAAAATGTATGAGCGCCCGTGCCACGGCGCCTCCGATGACGGTACAAACCACAGCCTCAAGAAGCGCGTTCGAGGTGATAAGCGCCGTGATTATCGGCCAAGCGTTGGTGGTTCCGAACGCTTCCGCCGTCAATGGGTTTTTCGCGAACAGCAACACAAGGGCACCGACGAACAAAACCGTGTTCAGGAGCGAGCCGGAAAGACTTGTAAGCGCAACGGCGGCAATTTTCCCTCCCTCGTTCGCTCCAAGCCGCGCGTTGAGTGCCTTATAAATAAAGCCCGGCAGCCACCCAGCAAAAAAGCGTGGCACAATGCACATCACCGCGACGAGAAGCGCTGTACCAAAGCCCTGATTTACAAGCGCGGTACCGAAAGGATCAGTTCCGAAGCAGGTCGAAAAGCTCCAGAGCCCGAAAATCGTGCCGAGTATCGCGCCTCCCGCGGGTCCGAGGACAATAGCGCCTATCACGACCGGAAGCATATTCAGCGTGATAAATACGGGTCCGAGCGGAATCCTTCCGAGAGGCGTGAAGCAGAACACGATCAGAATTGCGACAAGTACGGCCAGACGTACCATCTTGCCTGTGGAAAAGATACTGTTTTTCATTATGAAATTCTCCTTTGCTGCCGCCCCTTTGGGTGCGGCGCATATATTTCAGCAGCATAGTCTGCCGCATATCCGCAATATATACGATTTCATTTCCCTTGTCAAGCAAAAGCCGCCAAAATTTAATTTTTCTGCCAGCTCCCCCGTCGCGGCAAGTGCCGCGTTCCCCGTGCGCGCACGCACGTTCAATCGCATATGCGAAGCCGCGCGGCACTTCTGCCGGAACCGCCTTGTACATATACATATAAGCATCCAATGGTACAAACCCACGAAAGGCGGCGCCGCATATGCCCCGAGCCAAGGCGATGATCATAAATACGATTTTGCTGTCCGCGACCTCCCTGCTGATGCGCGTCGTCGGGATGGTCTTTCAGGTGTGGCTGACGCGCAGGATCGGCGCGGCGGGGATCGGGCTGTTTCAGCTCATAATGTCCGTGTCTATGCTCGCCGCGACGTTTGCTATTTCCGGGATACGCTTTGCGGCCACGCGGCTGGTCTCTATGGAAATCAGCGCGGGGCGCGTGGGCGGCGCGCTCGCTGCCGTACGTCGTTGTCTTATCTACGCCGCCGTATTCGGCGCGGCGGCGAGCCTGTTTTTGTGGTTCGGCGCGCCCGTCATAGGAAGCGTTTGGATCGGCGATGCGCGAACTGTTTTGTCGCTGCGCGTGCTGTCGCTGAGTCTGACGGCTTACGCGCTGTCGGCTGTGCTGGCGGGATATTTCACGGCTGTGTGCCGCGTTGTAAAATCCGCCGCCGTAGCCGTCGCGGAGCAGCTTATACGCATTGGCGTTATCGTCCTCGCGCTCGGCGTATCCGCGGGATATGAGCTTGAAACGGCGTGCGCCGTAGTCGTCGCGGGCGGCGTCGCGGGGGAGCTTTCGTCGTTTGCCCTGCTCGCCGCTCTGTATCTGTTTGAGAAGCGCGGCTCCCGGCGCGAAAAGCTCTCCCGCGCGGACGGGCGCGGGATGACGAGGCGTATGTTCGGCATAGCGGCGCCGCTCGCGCTGTCGGCTTACGCGCGAAGCGCGCTTTCCACGCTGCAGCATCTGCTCGTGCCGCGCGGTCTTAAAAAATCCGGCGCGTCGTCGGAAAAGGCGCTTGCGGACTACGGGACTGTACACGGTATGGTGTTCCCCGTTTTGATGTTCCCGTCGGCGCTTTTCTACTCTTTTGCGGAGCTTGTCGTCCCGGAGCTTACGGACGCGCAGGTGCGCGGGGATTCCTCGCGCATATCGGAGCTTGTGTCGCGCTCGCTTCGGCTGTGCTTGCTGTTTTCCGTCGGCTTTATGGCGTGCATATGGGGCTTTGGGGAAGAGCTCGGGCGGGCCGTGTACGGCGCCGGCGAAACGGGGAAATATCTGACGGGGCTCGCGTGGCTTATGCCGATAATGTATCTCGACAGCGTGACGGACGGTATGCTCCGCGGGCTCGGCCAGCAGATGTACAGTATGGCGTACAATATTCTCGACTCCGCCGTGTCGGTCACGCTCGTGTATCTGCTGCTGCCGCGGTTCGCGCTGGCTGGATACGTATTTATGGTGGCGTTCACGGAAATATTCAACTTCGCGCTCAGTATAAACAGGCTCCGCAAGACGACGGAGATACATTTTTCCGTCAAAACGGCGCTTAAAGCTCTTTTCTCGGCGTTCGGCGCGGTGAATCTGACGCGCTTTCTCGCGTCGCTTTCCGGCTTCCCCGCCGCGCCGGAGGCCGGGACACTCGCGCTGAATATATCGCTGTGCTTTTTCATTTACGCGTTGCTGCTCCTGCTTTTCGGCTGCTTTGAGCCGCGCGAGACTGAAGCCGCAAAAAAATTTTTCGGCGGTATTGAAAAGCGCGCGCGGGCGTGGTATACTAAGCAAAGCAGCGTTTCGCGGGCCGCGCGTTCAAGTCTTTTAAGTAAGGCCCGCAAGTAAAAATTTGGAGGTAAAAAATATGTTTGAAATCACGAAGGACACCGTAATCGCCGACATCCTCGACTTCGCGCCCGAAACGGCGCCGCTTTTCGTATCCATCGGGATGCACTGCCTCGGCTGCGCGATGTCGTCCGGCGAGACGCTGGGCGAAGCGTGCGAGGTGCACGGAGTTGACGCGGACGAGTTCCTTGAAGCTCTCAACGCAAGGCTCTCCGTCAACAAGTAAGCCCGCGAAAGCGAAAAACGTCAGATGAAACTGCGCGCCGGAGGGCGGCTTGCGGAGCTCGCTTCGCGCGTCCCTTTCGGCGCGTCAGTTTTGGACGTCGGCTGCGACCACGGGGCTATACCCATATATCTTGCCGAACGCGGCGCGGCGCGCGCCGTTTTCGCGTCCGATATCCGTCCGGGGCCGCTCGGGGCGGCGCGGCGGAACGCCGAAAAGCGCGGCGTCGCGGATAAGCTCGGCTTTTACCTCGCGGACGGCGTCCCACCGGACGTCGCCGCGCTCGTCGATACGATAATAATCTCCGGCATGGGCGGCGAGACTATCGCCGGAATTTTAGAACGCGCGCGCAAAACGCTTGAACCGGGCGTTTTTTTCATATTGCAGCCCCAAACAAAGCTCGACGCGCTGTTGTCGTTCCTCTCCCGCGAGAGTTTTCGCGATACGACGCTTTCAGAGGTCTGCGAGGGGCGGCGGAAATACGAGATCATTACGGCGCGGCGCTGAAAAAATCAACAGACGCCGCCGCGCGTCAGCGCGCGGACGTTTGATTTAACGTCCGCGCCCCCGTCTACATAAGGGCGCGGCGTGCCGCGCCCCTACGCGAAACCCCCGTGCGCGCAGCAGCGCGGCAGGAACCACCCCGCCCCATGTGCGGGGGCACCCCTCCACAGGACGGGGAAGCGCGTCAAACAAGCCTTGAGAGAGCCCCCGGCAGCACCGCCGCGGTAACGAGCGCCGACGCCGCGAGCGCCGCCGCGCACAAGGCGCATCTTCCGAAAAATCCGCCGCCGTACGGCGACGGCGCTTTTCCCGCGCGCCGCGCCACCGAGCTCAAAAGCGAAAACGAGGCGGTGAACGACTGCGCCGAAATCACAAAAAGGCACGGCACCGCGATAAGCGCCTCCGGCGCAAAAATCGCGAGCGCGGCGGGTATCCCCGGCGCGCCGTAATACCGCACGGCGGCGGACATTGTAAAGCAAAGCAGAAATCCGCGCAACGCCGCGACCGCCGGTATCCCGGCGACGCCGAGCAGCGAAAACGCGAAAAGCAGCGCGATAATATGATACTTCCCCGCCGACAGCAGCGCGGAGAGAAAGCGCTCGCCCAAGCCCCCGGCAGGTTGTCCGATAATTTCAGCGCCGGCTACGGATAGACCTGAGATATACGTCCCGACCGGCGTGCCAGCCGGCAGCGCGACAGCCGCCGCCGTCCCGAGCAGACACCCTCCGACAAAAAGCGCGGCGCAGACCGTAAAGCCCCTGAAATGCGTTCTTACGCCGGGGCGCGTACCGCCGCCCCCGCTCATAAGCGCCCGCATCAGTGCCGGCGCCCGCGCCGAAACGCCGCCGCCGCTCCGCCGAACGCCCCGCCAGGCACAAGCGCCGCGAGCTCCGCGAGCTTCCGTCCGCCAAGCGTTTCCCCGCCACCGCCGAACAGCGCGCCCCCGAGACATATGAGCAGCAGCATACCCCCCACCGCGGCCCCCGAAAGCAGTCTCTTTCCGTCAACGCGCGACGCGGCGGCAAGCCCTCCCGCCATCGCGCCCAAAAACGCGCAGATATCAACGGCGATTCTCATAAAATCCTCCGGCAGCCTCCCGGAGGCTATAAGCGCCGCCGCCCCCGCAAGCAGCACCGCTGTCACGGCGACGCCCACCGCCAGCCCGCGAAGCTCCGCCGCCGGCATTCCCGACGCGATAGTCCCCGATGAAAAACCAGTGCCGGCGCCTGCCGGACGGACACGCCTGCCTTGTCGCATAAAAAAGCCCTCCCCTTTGATTACCGTATCGAAAGCATTATAGCTTCGGTACAAGTTATTCGAGGGGAGGGCATATTATGCTATGTGATTATGTGATTAAACGTGCGTGCGTTTCCTTTATTTTTGGGCTTCCTGCTGCGCGGATTTGCCGGTGGTGGAGATCGCCCATTTGGCAACCTCGACGCGGACGCGATCCTCGCTTGTCTCAAATACGATGCTGTCGTCCGAAACGGACACTACTTTGCCGAAAATCCCGCCGATAGTTGTGATCGTATCGCCCGCGGTCAGCGAATTGCGCATTTCCTCCTCCTGCTTCTTTTTCTTTTTGTTCGAGCGCATCTGAAATACGTAGAAAGCGACGAGCATCACCACGAGGATTATAATTGTTATCTGATCCATTATAGTCTAAACTCCTTAAAAAAAATAAATAATAGGCAACGCGGATAATAATACCACGCGCGCCGCGGAAGTACAAGCCGTTCACAGAAAATTAACGCGCATCCGCCGCCGCACGGCGGCGGACGCGCCATTTAACGTGCCTGCGGGCACGGGGAACGCGGCATTCGCCGCGACGCCGCGGCGCTTCGCTATTCCCAAGCGCTCCAGATTTCGGGGCAATAGCCCACCGTCGCCGTTTTGCCGTTTCTGACTATCGGCGTTTTGAAAAAGCCGGGATTCTCTAAAAGCTTTTCCTCTTTATCGGCGTCGCTGGCGAGGTATTTCAGCAGCTCTGCCCCGCGCGCGCCGTAGTCGATAAGCGCCTCAAGCCCGACGGCGGCCTTTACGCTCGCGAATTCCCCGCGGCTTATGCCGTACCGCAAAAGCTCTATCGCCTGAAATTTGATGCGGCGCTCTTTGAAATACCGCTCCGCTTTTTTTGTGTCGAAGCATTTCGGTTTCCCGAATATCTGTATGTTCATTTGCCTCTTATATTTCCGTCGATCATATTTCTGTCACTATATTTCAGTCACTACGGGGATTATCATCGGGTTGCGCTTTGCCTTTTTGTAAAGATACTGCGACAGATCTGATTTTATCGTGGATTTCAGCGAGGTCAGGTCTGAAAGCAGTCTCGGCGCGCAGCCGCTTACGGTGTCGGAGACGACGTCCTTCATTTCGCGCATCAAATTGTCCGATTCTTTGACGTAGACGAAGCCGCGCGTGACTATATCGGGCGGCGACATGAGGCTGCCATCCTCGCTGGATATGTTCACAATGATGACAAGCATACCGTCCTGCGCCAAATGCTGCCTGTCCCGCAGCACGACGCTGCCGACGTCGCCGACGCCTGTTCCGTCCACAAGCACGCGCCCGGACGGCACGGCGCCGTTTATCGTGATCGAGTGCCCGGTGATCTCTATCACCCTCCCGATGTCGCTGACGACTATCCTCTTCGGGTCTATTCCCATCTGCCGCGCGACCTTCGCGTGCGTCGATAAATGGCGGTGCTCGCCGTGGAGCGGGACAAAGAATCTCGGCTTTGTCAGCGCGAGCATCATTTTAAGTTCTTCCTGGCAGGCGTGGCCGGAGACGTGCAGGTCGGAGGCTTTGTCGTAAACGACCTCCGCGCCGCGGCGGAAAAGCTCGTCTATAACGCGCGAGACCGTCTTTTCGTTCCCCGGAACGGCGGAGGCGGATATTATAACGCGGTCGCCGGGCTTGATCTCTATCTGCCGGTGATTTGAGAACGCTATGCGGTACAGCGCCGACATAGGCTCCCCCTGGCTGCCCGTCGTCACTATTACAACCTTTTCCGGCGGCAGGTTTTTTATCTGGTTTATATCGGCGAGCAGCCCGTCCGGCATATTGATATATCCCAGCTCAGTTGAAACGCGCATGATATTCTCCATACTGCGCCCGGAGACCGCCACGCGCCGCCCGTATTTCGCCGCGCAGTTTATGACCTGCTGTATCCTGTGGACGTTCGATGCGAACGTCGTTACAAGTATGCGCTGCTGACATCCGCGGAAAAGCTCGTCGAACCTGTCGCCGACCTTGCTCTCCGACGTCGAGTACCCCGGCTTTTCCACGTTTGTGGAGTCCGCTAGCAGCGCTAATACTCCACGGTTGCCGAGCTCGCCGAGCCGCGCGAGGTCGATCATCCCGCCGGAAATAGGCGTCGTGTCCACCTTGAAATCGCCGGTGTGTATGAGCACGCCGATGGGCGTGCGTATGGCGAGCGCCACGGAATCCGGTATCGAGTGGTTCACGTGTATCATCTCGACCTTAAAGACGCCGAGCCTTACGGACTCCCCCGCTCGCATTGTGACTATCTCGGTCTTGGAAAGCAGATTGTGCTCGGCCAGCTTGCTTGAGATAAGCCCGGCGGTGAGCGGCGTCGCGTAGACCGGCGGATGTATTTCGCGCATAAGATACGGCAGCGCGCCGATATGGTCTTCGTGACCGTGCGTCAAAACGATCCCCTTGATACGGCTTGCGTTTTTCACAAGATAAGTGAAATCGGGTATGACGATATCGACGCCGTACATCTCGTCGTCCGGGAAGCCGAGGCCCGCGTCCACGACGAGTATGTCCCCGCCGTATTCGTACACCGTCATATTTTTTCCGATTTCGTTCAGCCCTCCGAGGGATATTACTTTTAGTTTTTCCACCATAGAGATAAATCGCTCCTTTAATAAATAAAATTTTTCGCAGATAAATTTTTCGCAAAAATAACTTTTGCCTCTTGCATACGCGCCCCGCGCGGAAACACGCCAAGAAATCCGGCGCGCGGAGGAACTCATAATCAGTCCAGTCCGGCCCCGCCGCAAAGCGCAGTTGTCCGCATACGTTTATTTTTTATATAAAGTACATCGTACACAATGCCATAACCAATAGCCCCAACGGCTGGTTTCATTACGGGAGGCAGTATACACCGTCCCCGGCGCGTTGTCAACCGTGAAGCGCGTCGAAAAAAATTAAATTTTTTTCGTTTTACTTTAAAAAAGGTATTGACATTTGCTCCAAGATATGTAACAATAGAGGCAGGAACCGGCGAAAACGCCATAAATATTTAATTTTCGGAAGGAGAATTCCAATGAACACCTCAGAAAAACGCACTAATTGCAACCAGACTTTGTCACCCCCCCCCCCGGTAAAACACGACTAACTAAGCGCATCCTCTCCCTGCTGCTCACCCTCGCAATGGCTTTCACGCTGCTGCCAATTTCGGCGTTTGCGGCGCCGATAGACGACTTCAATAAGCTGAGCGTATTCTTGGACAGACTCACCGGCAATGGTGACTATCCCCCCATAACCGACGAATACATAGCGCCGTTCGCCTATGCACACGGCAACGCCATTGCCGCCGCGACTGATTCGTCAGAGTATTCGGCGCGCACAGTTAAGAAAGAAGCAAGTCCCGACTTGGGCGGTTTTGCCATCAACGGAACAGTTGATTGGAATAAAGTTTTTTTCCATCTCTTCAGGAACAACGACCCCTCACCCAATTGGGACGCGAAGTTTTACAGCTCAGATTATTACAAAACAGGATTTTCAGGTAATACCACTTGGGATTCTGATAAGCGACCCAATCCATCGTATCACGGTGAGCAATTTAATGGTGGTCTGAGCGCTTTGGTTTCTACCGTAGCCGCGGCACTTGGCACAAATACCGTTTGGCATACCACAAAACCGGCTGTATCCATTATACCCGCCGTTCCTGCTGTTCGACCTATCATTATCTCCGTGTTAAACGGCTTTGATAACTCCGGTAATCTGGCTGCGGCGGTTATAAGTTATTTGCAAAAAAATAATGATTTGACCACGATGAGCGCAGACGTGGCGAAAGAAGTACAGGGCAACATCACTGCTCTGAAGAACATCTTCGGGCTATTTTCATCTGAAGTCAGTAACCATACATCCACGCCGGTCATCGCTTTCGGAACCGACGATGGTGCGATAGATATTACTCCGGTTGCCGAACTCCTGCTCGGTAGGGACGTATCTGCCATTGATGGTAACGCATTATCGGACGCGCTCAAGACGTTGAGTAATTTATTGACCGCGATCAACGCCAAAAAATCTACTGACCTTGAAAAACTCATCGGTACCCCCGCGTTTCTAAAGCTTGTTCTCGACCTCGGAGCGTTAGGGCTCGACCTCCCCGCCGAGCTGACAACAAAACTAAAAGAAAAATTAACGGGCAGCCTGAGCGCGGAGCAGTGGATCGCCCTGTTTGACGGGCTCGCGGTGCTGCTCACGGACGAATCCGCATCGGACACCGGAGCCCAAACCTACGCCCTGCAAAGCTCAGCCGCGCCGCAGCCGCAGTTGATGTTTATGCCGGCCGCCGCACCGTCGGCGGCGTCGGTTTTCAAATACACAGCTCCTAAGAAGCTCTCCGATATTGATTTCCGCAAAATATTCAGCTTAATTGATTCGATGTCGAACGATGAGGCTCCGTTGACGCTCGGCGGCATATCCGGCGCTCTTGAAGAGGGCGTTAAGCTGATCGGCCTCCTAAGTAATAACGCCATCATCAGCGGCGTTCTCGAAAATGTTTTGGAGCTCTCTGAGGAGCAGAGCGCGGCGGACGCACTTACGGAGTTAGTCGTCGACGTGGTGGTTTCCGCCGCTCCGTCCGAGCTCTCGGAGCTGTTGGAGGAGCTTGAGATCGCATCCTTCGATAATTTGAAAACAGTCTCCGAGTTCATCACGACCGTCGCCTCCGTTGGTACGGATATTGTGATAGGCGCGGATTTCAATATCGGCTCCTTGCTCAATTGGGAGAGCTTGAAAGCGCTCCTGAAAGACAACTATAATATTGTGGAGTGGCAGGCGTATGCCGCGGCATTCGCCGCAAAAGCAAAAAACAAGCTCAATAATTATGCCGCTGCGATCCGGGACGACCAAGTTGACGTCGGCGACATTTTGGAAGAGTCGGCGATCATCCTGAACGCGCTGAAAGGCGCGGTGCTCTACGTCGGCGGCGCGGACGGCTTAAATGTTTTTGACAATGAGGACATAGAAGCCGTCAACGCTGTGTTTGCCCGAATCCTTCCGTGGCTCAAGCTCAACGTCAAAAACCAGCTTGAGCCGTGGCGAACCGATACGGAGCCTACATATAACAGCACTTGGCTCTACGCCAACACAACGGACGCCGAAGGCAACCTTGATATTTGGGGAGCGTTCGGTAACGTTCAGGATACCCTTGGGGGCAAATTGACCGCCAAGCTGACCTCAATGCTGTCAAGCGGCGGCGTCCTTGACGGTCTCGTAGACGAGAGTGATGAAGC
>JAISAA010000199.1 GCA_031266955.1 Oscillospiraceae bacterium
CCCCTCCGGAAATCGCCTGACAGTCTTTATCACAGCGCCGCCTCCAATTCCTCCGCGCTTATATCATATATCACCGGCTCGCCTATGCCGCGCAGCAGCACAAGCGAAATTTTGCCGCCTGAGCGCTTTTTATCGGCCGTCATATGCATGACAAGCTCCCGCGGCGGCAAGTTAAAAGCCGTATCAAGCCCCGCGCGGTCCGCCGCGTCCGCGATCTCTCTCGCGGTCTCCGGAGGCGTTATGCCGAGCTTTACGCCGGTTTCAAGCGCAAGCCGCATCCCGATAGCGACGGCCTCGCCGTGATTATATCGCGCGTAGTTATAGCGCTTTTCGATCGCGTGGCCGAACGTGTGCCCGAAATTCAGCGCCATTCGCGCCCCGGTGTCAAGCTCGTCTTGCGCGACAAGCTCCGCCTTCGCCCGGCAGCACAGATAAATGAGCTCGGCCTCTCCGCCGGGGACAATGCCGCCGTTTCGCAGCAGCGGTGCTATCCCCCGCTCGCCCAGCGCGTAGTATTTGACGACCTCGGCAAGCCCGGCGCGTATTTCGCGCTCCGGCAGCGTTTTCAGAAAATCGGTGTCGATGATCACGCGCTCCGGCTGATAAAACGCGCCGATAAGGTTTTTGCCCTCAGGCAGATTTACGCCCGTCTTGCCGCCGACGGACGAATCCGTCATCGCTATCAGCGTCGTCGGGACCTGAATAAGCCGCGCCCCGCGCATATAACAGGCCGCCGCGAAGCCCGCCGTGTCGCCGACAACTCCTCCCCCCAGCGCGACGACGCAGTCCCGCCTAAGCAGCCCGCCTTTAGCGAAATCCCGGCACAGCTGCTCAACGGCTTCAAGCGTTTTGCGCTCCTCCCCCGCCGAAAGCTCGCAGAGAAACGCGCGGCGGTCCCGAAGCAAATCAAGCGCGCGCCGCGAAAAAAGCTTCGCCGTGTTCGTGTCGGCGACGAGCGCGGCGGTCCGCTCCCCGACGGCGTCCGGCAGCAGATTTATCGCGCCGGGCCCAATATGCACCACGTATTTCCGCGACGGCGCCGATACTGTCAGCGTTTTCATCTTCATCCGAAATCCCCCTAAAAATATTTGCCGCGCGCGGGCGGCGCTGTCATATGTCCGTATAAATAAAAACCGCGGAGCCTTTTCACGGGCTCCGCGGTTTGGTTGTCTGCTGGAATAATAATTATGTCCCGTGCTTATAATTCAATTTTACGCGCCAAAAGCCGCCCCAGCTAAAAAAGCTGCGGCTAAAGGTAAAGTAAAACGAATTCATGGCAAAGCCAGGCGCGTCGGACATCTTGAAATACCTCGGAGATTTATTGGAGATTTATTTTGGGAAAATTTATTCTCGAATCGGAGTATAGCACGCGGGCGAATATGTGTCAAGCATAATTTTTGATATTGTTTTTTAACTTGAAAATTGCAGGTTTAATTGTCGTACGAATTGACCTACGCCACTTCGCTGCCGGTCTCTGCGCCCAACATAAAGGCGCGCTTTTACGCGCGCCTTTATGTTATCCGATGTCATTTTTACAGCACCCTCAACTCGCCGCGACCGCCGCCGGCGCGGATACCTCCACCCGCACCGCGGGCTCAAACCCAATCCCGTCCGCACACTCCGGCAGCTCCGCGGGATCTATCCGAAACAGATAATCCGCCGGTATACCGTACCCATCCGGAAACGCGTCACACGTCATTTTGCGAGGATCTGACTGTTTGTGTAAGTGCCTGCAGCCGTCGCAGCGCAAATCAATCATAATCATTGCAATAAACCTCTTTTCATATACTTCAGGTAAAAGTTCATCGTGTCTTCCGATACGCCGTCACCTCGACGCAACAGCACCTCAATTTCGGCAATGGCTTCAGCCCCGTCATACGCGGCCATTCTGCTCACCTCCGGCCTGCCCAGCGGCTTCAACTCGTCATAAAGCTCCGCTATTTCATCAATGCGTTTTCCGTATATCAACTTCGCGTGCCCGATTTCGTGCCATACAGCTTCTTTCAGCGTATTAGCGACAATAGACTGCGATTGCGCTATCTTATAGTTGAGCTCCGCAAGTGTGCGCCCTTTGAACGCGTCAGCGTTAAGCCGAAACAGCAATCGCGCCGGCCCACCGGACGGTTCCGGTTCAATTTGCATCAGCACAGTCCCGGCGCCCTCGCCGGCAATCGGCGCCACCTCGGTCTTGCTGATATAAAAGCCGTCTTCCTTCTCCGCGTCCCGCACAGTGCGGGAAATCTCCCGTATCACGTCGTCGGCTACGCCTTTCCCGGAAGCGACGGTTTCAAAATCGTCAACATCCATACTCCGTATAATACTACTTTCGGTGGCGGTTGTCAATTCCGATTTATCCCCACCGTCTACAAAAGAAGTCTGAACAGATTCGCCATTCGCTCCTCTATAATCATTAGCTAATATTTATACGCTGCAAACTAAATTTTTCATTCAAAACGCCGAATCGAAGAAATATTTTGAAAAACTTGAAAAAAAGTGTTGACAAGCATATCCTGTTAGTGCTATAATACGTTCATCGAAACTAACACCCCTGCTTCGCAGCGGGAATAGGCGTTAAGGCCGCTTAGGGCGGCGCATGCGCCGCCCTCGCCGTTCATTTGCCGCAAAAGTATCATCGTTACTGAAATGCGGCAAATGAACGGCGAGGGGGAACGTAGAGTCGAATGAGCACCTTGTCAAATAAATAGCACAGCAAGCCGCTTGGAGAGTTAGAGCACGGCAAGCTGTGCGTGCCGCACACCGCGCGCGCCGGCGCGGACGGCACAACCGGAAATTTCTTGGGGAAATTTCTTAACACCGCTTGCCAAGTCCTGCAACGCGAGTATTTTGCGCTCCGGAAGTTAGTTATAGTTAGTTAGAAACTAATATTTTCGGCGCCCTCGAACACGGGACGCGGCAATAATTCAGATTATTACTTCCTCCGGTCATCCGGCGGAGTGATGATATGCCCGGCTACCGCAAGCCGGACATTATATTCACAGCAACGCGGGTACGCAAAGCCAACGGACGTGAATTCCGGAAAGACCGCAGTGCGGAGATATATCACGAGACAGTGCGCCAAACGAGGGAATCAAGTAATTCAAAAAAACTATAATGAGCCTCATGAAGACGCCGAGTAAGTGTATCGCCCCACATAAAAAGCGACCCTCTCCGGAAGGCTTCCGCGCCGTCCGCAGCATCGCGCCCGCAAATACGCAACAGTTCAAAACTAATCAAACACCGTTAGCCCTACCGCGGCTGAATATGCGCGCGGAGGGTTCACGGGCAAGCCACAGCCATACATAGCGGTTTGACGTATGCGGTTTACGTCGGGCCGCCGCCAAAGGATCGGTTGCGTGTCCGAGGCGGCAAAACGGCGCAACGCGCCACATTATTTATTTGGAGGAATCCCCATTGAAAAAGTTAACATCCATTTCCAAGCGAGCGATCGCGTTCGCAATCGTCGCGGCTCTCGCCGTCGGCGGTATCGCACTTGCCGGCACAGTCGCCGTCAAGGTCTTCTCCGAACCCCAGCTCACCCCAACAGCAGACACACATCTCCTCCCCGGCAGATATCGCAACGCCCCGAACTACTTCTACTCTGCGAAGACGACGGACACCGGCGCAACCGTCTACGTCCCCGCGAAACACGGCGACA
>JAISAA010000204.1 GCA_031266955.1 Oscillospiraceae bacterium
ACCGCCCGCGGCGGCAACGTTATTACAGACGCGTTCGGCATCGTCGCGATGGTCGCCATGACGCCGCTCATCACGATTCAAATAATGGGCTTCATCTACAAGCTCCGGCTTACCGGCGCCTCGCCCGCCGACCCGGAAGAACAGCTTCCGGAGCCCGCGGAACAGCAGTCTCCGGGAGATTCTGCGGGACAGCTTACAGATGAAGATTCTGATATTATCGACCTTTGATTCGGGAGGGATCACGCAATGGAACTTGAAATCGCGATTACGATAACAAGCCGGGATTTGAGCGAGGATTTTATCGGCCTCTTTCAAAAGCTCGAAATGCCGATCACATTTGCGGCGCTCGGGCGCGGGACCGCGCCTAAGGAAATACTGGACACGCTTGGGCTTGAGTCGCGGGAAAAGGCGGTCATTTTTTCCGTCTCCTCCCGGGAGAAGATACACGCCGCGGTCAAGACAATCGACCGGCTGCACGGCATTTGGCGCCCCGGCACAAGCGTAGTCCTGACTGTCCCGCTGAACGGCGTCGCGGGCGCGCGCATGGCGAAATATATAAACAATAATAATGACAATCAAACAGGGGAAAGGGCGGAAAATCGTATGTCCGAAGAGGGAAGTTTTGATCTGATTTTCGTGATCGCGGAGGAAGGCGCCAGCGAGATCGTAGTCAAGGCGGCTCAGGAAAAAGGCGGCGCCACAGGCGCAACAATCGTCCACGCGCGCGGCGTCGGCACCGACGCCGCGAAGAAATTTTTTGGCGTGTCGATCGCCGACGAAAAGGAAGTCGTGCTGATCGCTTGCCGCAGCCGGTGCCGCCGGCGCATTATGGAAGCGATAATAACCGACGCCGGTATGCAGACTCCGGCGAAGGCTATCGTCTTCTCAGTCCCCGTCAGCTCAGCGTCCGGACTTTGGATGCTTCTCGACGAGGACGGGGACGACGGCGCCGTCTGACGGATTTTAGTAATAGGCAGATTTACAGGAAAGAGTGGGGATCACAGCAATGGCAGTATCAAAAAATGTTGAACAGATCACGAGTATGGATGCCGACTTCGCGCAGTGGTACACAGACGTCGTCACGCGCGCGGAGCTCATCGACTATTCGGGCGTAAAAGGCTTTTTCGTCCTCCGACCGTACGGCTACGCCATCTGGGAGAACATCCAGGCGGAGCTCGACCGCCGCTTCAAGGAAACCGGGCACGAAAACGTGTCTATGCCGCTGCTTATCCCGGAATCGCTGCTGCAAAAGGAGAAGGACCACGTCGAGGGCTTCGCGCCGGAATGCGCGTGGGTGACGCTCGGCGGCTCGGAGGAGCTTGAAGAACGCCTGTGCATCCGTCCCACGTCCGAGACGCTTTTCTGCGACCACTGGGCGCGTACCGTGCGCTCCTGGCGCGATCTGCCGCGGCTGTACAACCAATGGTGCAGCGTGCTGCGCTGGGAAAAATCGACGCGCCCGTTCCTGCGCCACCGCGAATTCCTGTGGCAGGAGGGCCACACGCTGCACGCGACGGCGGAGGAAGCCATCGAGGAGACCGAGCGTATGCTCGACGTCTACGCCGACGTCTACGAGAATGTCCTCGCCATGCCCGTGCTCAAGGGCCTTAAAACCGACAAGGAGAAATTCGCCGGCGCCGAGCGCACGTACACCATCGAATGTATGATGCACGACAAAAAAGCACTGCAAAGCTGCACTTCTCACTATTTCGGCGACGGCTTCGCGCGCGCGTTCGATATAACCTTCACCGATAAAGACAACACGCTTAAATATCCGTTCCAGACCTCGTGGGGTTTTTCGACGCGCTCGATAGGCGGCATAATAATGACACATGGGGACGATAACGGCCTCGTTCTGCCGCCGTACATAGCGCCCGTTCAGGTTATCGTCGTTCCCGTCGCCTCGCACAAGCCCGGAGTCTTGGACCGCGCGCGTGAATTGTGCAATGAGCTGCGGCGCGCCGGCCTGCGCGCGAAGCTCGACGAGACGGACAACTCCCCGGGCTGGAAGTTCGCGGAGCACGAAATGCGCGGCGTCCCCGTGCGCATTGAGCTCGGCCCGCGGGATATTGAGGCCGGAAAATGCGTCGCCGTCAGGCGAATTGACGGCGAAAAAACCGACGTCGCTCTCGAAACAGCGCCCGCGCTGATCCGCGAAATACTCGACTTGTCGCACAACATTATGTTCGCCCGCGCGAAAGCCCGGCTGGACGAAAACACCCGCACCGCCGTGACAATGGGCGAGGTAAAGAAAATCATCTCCGAAAACGGCGGTTTCGTCAAAACCGTCTGGTGCGGAGACGAGGCGTGCGAAATTAAAATGAAAGAGGACGCCGGTGTGACGAGCCGGTGCATACCGTTCGGGGACGAGCGCGCGGGGGACGTCTGCCCCGTGTGCGGGAAGCCCGCAAGCAAGACGGTCGTCTGGGGCGTCGCTTATTAGAGCTTGCCGGAAGCTTGCAGGATCGCGGGCACGGCGGCGCAGAATCAAATGTTCTTGAAATATTTCGGCGCAGATGGTAAAATGAGCTTATGAGGTGAGCCAATGAATACGGTATTATCGCCGCAAGTCGTTAAGTATCTGAACCGGTTGAACGAGCCTGATAAATCGCGTATAATAAAAGCGTTGAAAAAACTGGAGTCGGAGCCTCCGCAGGGTGATATAAAAAGCCTTGTCGGGCAAGATGGTTACAGGCTCCGCATCGGCAATTACAGGGCGTTATTTGACGTTATAGATAATACCATAGTCATTCACGCGCTTTCGCCGCGAGGGGCCGCATATAAAAGGAGATTTTGAAATGTCAACTATAAAGATGGAAATCCAAGAATACATCAATGTTCTGCCGGACAGCGCGTTATTGGCGTTAAAGCCGCTCCTTACTCTGTTGATAGTGGAAGCACCGATTGTTGAAACAGACTTGACGGAGGAAGAAAAGGCGGTTATTTTGCGCGGTCGTGAGGAATATTCAAAAGGCGGTTATGTTCCGCTCGCTGAAATATATCCGTCCTGATATTCGACACAATGCTATATATACACGATTACAGGGGGCGCGATAAATCGCGCCCCCTGCGCGTGACGTGATCGTGTGTTTACCCGGCGGGGATATTGCCTGTATCACTCTAACAAAAAACAGGCCGTATAGCAAATAGTGTCCTTGCCGTGGTTATATTTCATATCGTTGTCCGTGCAGACGCGGCTGACGAACAGGCCGCACGCCTCCATTGAATACGCGAGCTTGTCCGGGAAGCGGCAAGGCGCGTCCGGATACGTGCACGGCTGACACTTGCCGCAGCCGCCGGCGCCCATCGGGAAAATCCCCGGATAGTCCGGCGCGAGCGCGTCCCACAGACGCTCAAAATTCTCCGAATGGCGCTTTGCCGCCGCCATCATCTCCTCAAAATCCAGGCTGTCCTCCATATGCCCGACCGTTTGCACCAAAAGACCGCCGGAGTATTTTTTCACCCTGTCGCGCATTTCCTCAAGGCTCGGCGCGGCGGGCGGACACGACCACGAGCGGTTGAAGTTGTGGCATTTGTCGGCGGCGCACATATCGCGCACGTCCTGCAAAAACTCTAACTTCGACACGTCCAGGCGCCCCGCGTCGTCAAATCCGGCCTTAAGCGCAAGTGTTTTGAGATTCTCATAGTTCGTCATAATGCTTTGCTCCTTAAATATATAATATAAAAAATATTTTCGCAGAAACTATTTTTTGCGCATATGCGCGCTCCGCGCGCACGCGCTTTAATCTGCTCACTCGTCGAACATCATTTGCTCAACGAATTGCTCATTGAACACAAGGCTGGACGAAAGCTCTACGTATTCGCACTTTTCGCGCATAGCGTTAAGCTGCTCGCGCGAAAGGCTCGACACAAGGGCGATCGCCGCGCCCTCGCCCGCCGTATTTCCCATAGAGCGCGTGATCGGCAAAAACGCCTTTGGGAACAGTCCGATTCGCGCGGCGCTGTCCCGGTCGAGAAAGCTGCCGAAGCCGCCCGCGAGGACGAAGGAGCGCACGTCGCCCTCAGTTATCCCCGCCTCGCGCAAAAGCGTCTGTATGCCGCCGGCTATCGCCGCCTTGGCAAGCTGAAGCTTGCGGACGTCCGCCGCCGACAGATACACGTCGCGCTCACGCGATAAGAAAAACGCGTTGCGCCCCTCCGCCTCTCCGATGTACGCCGAGATGGGATGTTCGATTTCGCCGGGGTCCTGCAAGCGCCCCGTTTCATCGACGGCGCCGGTGTTCAGCAGCAGCGCTAACGCGTCCAGCAATCCGGAGCCGCAAAGGCCGTCCGGCTCAGCGTCGCCCAAAACGGTCAGCTCAAGGCCGCTATCCCCCCATTTTACGTGGCTTATCGCTCCGGGGACGGCGGCCATACCGCGCGATATCTCGGCGCCCTCGAACGCGGGCCCCGCCGCCGTCGCGCAGCAGAGATATTTGCCGCCGAGCTTTATCGCGATCTCGCCGTTTGTGCCGATGTCGATGAACACCGTCGGCCCCAAATCGCCCTCAAAGCCGCAGGCGAGCATACCCGCCGTTATATCCCCGCCGACATAGGAGGACACGCACGGAGAATAATAGATCGTCGCTCCCGGCGCCGCCGGGAGCCCCGGCCACGCGGGCAGCTCCTCCCCGAAAAGGCTTACCGGCTCAAACGGCACGGTGCCCATCCCGACGGGCGAGTAGCCCGCCGCGAGGTGCTGCATTATCGTGTTCCCGGCAATGGCGATGTACGAAACGGCGCTTGCCGGAATGCCCGCGTCGGCGCAGGCGCGCGTTATGAGGTCGCCGATCTGGCTTTGGATCAGGCGGGAGAGCGTTTCGTGCCCGTGCGCCGCCGAGTATTCGATGCGGCTGATGACGTCCGCGCCGTACTGCCTCTGCGCGTTGACGCCGGAAGCGGTCGCTACGCGTTTTCTCGTTTTCAGATTCGTCAAATGCGCCACGACGGTCGTCGTGCCGATATCGATGGCGACGCCGTAGGCGTCAGATAATAACGTCGGCGCTGGCGCCGACTGTGCGGGGGCTTGAACGGGGGTTCCTGCGACGCCGTCAGATACAGGCGCGGGCGCTGCGCCCTGTCCCGCGATCTCCATTTTCATTTCTTCGGGGAGATGTATCTCCATACCGTCCGTGACGGCGGTCTGACAGGCTTTTACTTCTTCGCCGCCGGGCGAAAGACGGACCTTGCATTTGCCGCAGCGGCCCCGGCCTCCGCACGGCGCGTCGAGGAATATTTCGTTTGACGTCAGCAGCGTCAGTACGTTCGCGATGTCCGCCGCCGGCGCTATTTGCTTGATAAGCTCTCCCGCGCGGTAGATTTTGATGTTCTTCTGTGTGTCCATTGTTTTGAAAATCTCCTTATATTTATAATTGCGCGCCTACGGCGCGGGCGCTTCGCGCCTTTATTATAATTGCGCGCCTACGGCGCGGGCG
This sequence comes from Oscillospiraceae bacterium, assembly GCA_031266955.1. Classification (GTDB taxonomy): domain Bacteria; phylum Bacillota; class Clostridia; order Oscillospirales; family Oscillospiraceae; genus JAIRRO01. The sequence goes on from JAISAA010000204.1 coordinate 5,436, forward strand.
CTTCGCGCCTGGGCGAGCTCTCCCGTCAGGGACCAGGTGTTGCAGCCCGTGATTTTTACGTCCGCGAAGCTCCCGAGAGCGCCGGGGGCGCCGCTTCCGCGCAGGCGCACGAGGCGGTTGCCGCTTGTCCTGCCGGAAAC
>JAISAA010000236.1 GCA_031266955.1 Oscillospiraceae bacterium
CAGCGCCTGCGATATCCCGAGCTCCGACGCCGCGCGGCGCTGACTCAGCTTGCGCCCGACCCGCAGCTCGTGTATCGTTTTCGCAAAATCCGAATTCATAAAAGCAACATTTCCTTCAACCGGTAAATTTTCTTTATAGAGCTCCGGTCGGCGAAACGGCAACGCCGCCTCACCGACCGGCATCATAATAGCACACTGGCGGCGATAATACAAGTATTTCTCAGCTTTTAAGCTCCACCCAAAGCGAATCGTACAGGCTAAGCGTTTCCTCCGGGAGGTTCAGGAACGGCTCGCATCTGGCGAGCACGTCGTCGGGCGGGAACATCGCGGCGTAGCCGTCCTCGTCAAGCTCCTCGCCGTATATCTCGGCTGCCTCGTCGTTCGGGGAGGCGTAGCCCGTCATATCCATATTGGCCGCACTCACGTCCGTGCTTGTCATGAAATTGATGAACTTTTCGGCGTTTTCCTTGTTGGCGGCGCCTTTCGGGATGCACATCGCGTCCGTGAAAACATTGGAGCCCTCGCCGGGCAGCACAAAGCGCAGGTCGGGATTGTTTTCTCTCATCGTCAGGTAATCTCCGGCGTAGTACGGGCCTATCGCCGCCTCGCCTCCCTCAAGCTTGTCAAAAATCTTGTCCATAACATACGCTTGCAGGATCGGCTTCTGCTGCGCGAGAAGCTCATACGCCTCGCGCAGCTCCGTCTCGCTCGTCGTGTTCAGAGAGTAGCCGAGGTATTTGAGCGCGATTCCGAACGCGTCGCGCGGGTTGTCGAACATCAGTATCTGCCCGGAATACTCCGGGTCAAACAGCGCGCTCCAGCTTGTAAGCTCCCCTTCTATCATCGAGGAATTATAGATGAGCCCCACCGTGCCCCACATATACGGCACGGAATATTCCCCCGTCGGGTCATACGCCGGGGTAAGGCGCTCCGATGATATGAGCGATATATTCGGGATGTTTTCAAGGTCGAGCTTTTCAAGCATCCCCTCCGAGATCATACGCCCTATCATATAGTCGGACGGGATGATGAGGTCATAATTCGTCCCGCCGAGCTTCATCGCGGCGTACATTTCCTCGTTCGTCTGGAACGTGGTGTAGTTTACGCGGATGCCTGTCACCGCCTCAAAATCCGCGAAAATGCTTTCGTCGATGTATTCGCCCCAGTTGTACACGTTGACTTCTCCTCCAACCTCTTGGCCGCCGTTCGGCGTCTCGCTCCCGCCGGGCGGGGCGTCCGTTTTGCCGCAGGACGCCGAGGCGAGCAGCGCCGCTATGGATACCGCCGCGATGAGCATTCCGAGTAAGCTTCTTTTTGTTCTTTTCATTTTGTGTTCCTCCTGTTTTCAGGTTGTTATATCGATAAAGCGGATATTCCGCGTTATCACGATTTTGCGCGCCGCCGCGCGCTTGCGCGCTTTTATAATTTCTTACGGCGCTCGTCCTGACGCAGCTCGCGTATGTTTATCACCAAAAGCATCAGCAGCACGGCGGCGAACAAAAGCGAGCTGAGCGCGTTTATTTTAGGCGACACGCGCTTTCGCGTCATCGAAAACACCTTCATAGACAGCGTCATAACGCTCGAACCCGCCGTGAAATAGCTTATCACAAAATCGTCTATCGACATCGTGAACGCTATCATAGCGCCGTTGACGATCCCCGGCATAATTTCCGGGATAATGACGCGGCGGAACGCGCGGAACCACGTACAGCCGAGGTCTTGCGCCGCGTCCACGAGATTCTCGTCGAGCTGGCGCAGCTTCGGCGTCACGGACAGCACGACGTACGGTATGTTGAACGTGATATGCGCGATGAGCAGCGTACAGAACCCCAGCCGGAATTTCAGCACCGAGCCCAGCGACACGAACAGCAGGCACATCCCCACGCCCGTTATTATATCCGCGTTTATGAGCGGTATGTTGTTGACGTACAGCAGCGGCGCGCGCCAGCGGCGGCGCATATTGAAAAAGCCGACCGCCGCGACCGTCCCCGCCGCCGTCGCGATCGCCGCAGACAGCGCGGAGACGGCGAGCGTCGTATAAAACGAGCTCATAATACCGCTGTCGGCGAGCAGCTCCTTGTACCATTTGAGCGTGAAGCCCGTCCACACCGCCCGGCTGTTCGCCGCGTTGAACGAAAACACGACGAGCACGATGATCGGCGCGTACAAAAACAGCATAATGAGATACGTGTACGCGCGCCCGCCGAAACGGGATTTGCCTGTACGCTTCACAGCATCACCGCCTTATCCTCGCCCTCGCCGAACTTGTTCATAAAGAACATAAGTATCATAACGACGGCCATCATCACGAGCGCTATCGCGGACCCGAGATTCGGATTATACGCCTGCCCCAAAAACTGCATCTCAATAAGATCGCCGAGCAATATATTCTTCCCGCCGCCGAGAAGCTGGGATATGACAAATGTGGACACCGCCGGCACAAACACCATCGTGATCCCGGACAGCACGCCGGGCAGAGACAGCGGCAGCGTAACTCTCCGGAACACCGCGCGCGGCGAGCCGCCCAAGTCCTGCGCAGCCTCAATAAGACTGCGGTCGATCTTCACGATAACGGAATATATCGGCAGCACCATAAACGGCAGAAAGTTATATACCATCCCGACGACGACCGCCGCCGGCGTATTTATAATGTGCAGCGGCCCGAGCCCGAAAAAGCCGAGCAGCCGGTTGAGCAGCCCCGTGTTCTCCAAAATCGACATCCAGGCGTATGTGCGCAGCAGAAAATTCATCCACATCGGCAGCATTATGAGCATAAGCATAACCCGCTGCCGCCGCGCCGGTTCCCGCGCCAAAACACACGCGAGCGGATACCCTAACGCGAGGCAGATTACCGTCGAGACGAACGCAAGCCAAAACGAGCGCGCGAACACGGACACGTAGTCGCCCATTTTCGCAAAATTCTCAAGCGTCGCGCCCCCGCCGCCCTTAGCCGTGAACGCATATATTATGATAAGGACGATAGGCGCCACAATGAACAGCGCCATCCAAAACGCGTACGGCGCCGCGAGATACCGCCGCCTCAACCGTCCGCCTCCTGAATACTTTCGGGCTCACTGATAATTGACGCGTC
>JAISAA010000296.1 GCA_031266955.1 Oscillospiraceae bacterium
AACATGAAGAAGCAAAGCCGACAAAACAATCCGGTCTTACCATGGTCTCCGGATTGCTTCGCTCACTGCCCGCAGTGACTCTCTGTATTGTCGCGCTTTACGAAGCCATAGCAAGCGCCGCGGAGGGGATGCCGAACGCCGCCAGAGGCAGTGTTGAAAGCACGTGTATTTCGTTTCCCTTACCTGATTCGCCTCATTCTTATGCCCATTTTCCCGCCGTACAGCATTTTCTCAATACCCGATTGCCTGCCGGCTCCCCATTGCGCACAAATAATGTTGGATATATATTTTACCTCCTTTTTTAGCTGTTTTAAAAAAATTTTCTTATTTGCCTAAAAAAAATCTGTTCTCTCGCCCCCCCCCCCCCCCCCTTGGAAATATTGAAATTTCAACGATCGAATAGAGTCTGGACATATTTATTACATTTTCTTTTCTTTGGGCGTATTCATGAAAAACCAGAGGTTTTAGGGAAGCCTTTTGAGAGCCGGGAAGGAGGGGTAGTTGGAGGTATTTGCGGAGTTGTTATCGATGGTGACGGCAGCGGAGCAAACCCCTCTCGCCGGGATTCCGGGTCAAGCCCGGAATGACAGACGATAGCCGGGGGATTGCTTCGCTGTCGTCATCCTGCAAACGTGTTCCGACCATCCCCCTGTCCACGGGATTCCGGGTCAAGCCCGGAATGACGGACGGTGGCACGGGCGACGGCACGGAGAGGATGGTTGCGACATATGCGTTTCTCGTTTCTTTTTGCTGTTGAAGCGAGAAACGGGGACGCCGTAGGAGGATGGGCGTGTCGCAGACTTTTCTCGCGTGTATCTGCGCAAGGGATAGGAGGGGTGCGCAGCAGCCGCGAAGCGGCCGGAGCGAAGCGGAGCCCCGGATAGCCCGGTGGGGCACGCAGTGCCCCATGCGCCCCGCGTTGCCGGCGGATGATGCTCACATGACTCATTTTACGGTGAGAAGTTTTATTAATAATCTGATATAATATAGTTATAGATTTGAGGTGAGGGCTTTGGTCAAAACCAGGCTTTATTTTATAAAGAGAATTGCCATAAACAGTATGACTTTAGCGGCGGTGTTGATTTCGCTGACGTCGCTGATCGTACATGTGACGCATATAAAGCACGGGGAAAAATACTTCCTCGAAAACATACTCGATTTGATCCAGGTGCTGATTGCCTGGAATTTGTTTACGCGCAAGCAATTGGCGTGGACGATTTACACCGTGGTGATATCGCTGGAAATCCTTCTGTTTATCCTGTACGGGCAATGGATCAGTTTTATGAGCGTCCTCGGCGTGGTGGGCAGGCTGAATCTCGCGATCAATATTTACGCGCTGGCGGTGTTGATCATTTTCCGAGACAGTTTCAAGCGGAAATCCGCCCGGCTCTTGTCGCGGGAGGCGCTTATTCCCGCGGGCGTTATGGTTTTTGTGTTCGTTTTCGCCTATTCTATAAAACCGAATTTCTCCAACACGGTCGATATTTTTCTGGGCGCGGGGAACACGCGGTTCGATAATATCGCCTGTATCACGTTCTGGCTCTGCGCGGTGATTTCCGTGTATATGGCGCTGCGGTCGGTATTTGCCGGCGGTATGCGCGGGAGATCGCAGCGGGCGTACGCGCGCGGGCTTATCAAAAAATACGGCCAGAACCCTTCCGCCTACCTTATTCTCGAGGACGATAAGATTTTGTATCTCGGCCAGGAGGTCGAGGGCGTTATCGCCTACGGCGTTGTCGGGGGCGTTGCTGTGGTTCTCGGTGATCCGGTCTGCGCGGACGAGGATTTCGCGAATCTGCTCGCGGAATTCCGCGTTTTCTGCCTGTCATACGATTATCAGTGCATCTTTCTCGGCGTTACGGATAAATATCTCGCGCTGTACAAGATGCTCGGGTACAGCACCGTCAAGTGCGGCGAGGAGCCGCGGTTCGAGCTTGAGCATTATCAGCTTGCCGGCGGGAAGATGGCGAAAATGCGCATGAATATCAACCATGCGGCGAAGGCGGGTCTCCGGACGTTTGAGTACAAGCCGAATGAGGAGCGCGATATAAAACTCGAACGGAAGCTGCGGGCCGTTTCGGACGAGTGGCTGCAGGATAAGCAGATCGGGCAGATCAGCTTTTCTCTGGGATCCGTCGGTTTCGATAATCCGATGGACCGGCGCTATTTTTACGCGGCCGACCAGGACGGAACGGTCGTGGCGTTCAATGTCTACACGCCCTTTCTCGGAACCGACGGCTATATGGCGGATATTACGCGGCGCTCGCATGGCTGTCCCGGCGGCGCTACGGAGAAAATCATGTACGACGCTTTTATGACGTTTAAGGAGGAGGGCTACCACTGGGCCAGCATGGGTCTGGCGCCTCTGGCAAACGTCCGCGGCGAGGGCGTCAAAGATCCGCTGACCGTGAAGGTTTTGGATTTCATCTATCAGAAGTTCAATATCTTTTACGGCTTTAAGGATCTGCATCGCGCGAAGATGAAATACAGCCCGACAACGTGGGTCCCGGGCTACTTCGCGTACAGCGGCAAAATGCTGACGCCGCAGATGGCATACGCCCTGATACGGGTGCAGAATACGGGCAAGGTCCGGGATCTTGTCAGCGACCTCGTGCATATCATCAAAACGAAAAAGAAGCGGAAGCAGGCGGGCAAGGCGGCCGCGTGATAGAAAAGAGATGGTTCAAACGATCTAGCGTGATCCTCATTACAGCCGCGATCGCCGGCGTCCTGATTTGGAGCTACTGCCTGCAGCCGTCTGTGAGCCGCGCCTTTGAGCAGGCGTCGCGCAAGGAAATCTACCCGATGACCCTGCACGGCAAGCCCTTTGATATGCCCTACCGCCTCTCCGTTCCCGAGGACGCGGGTTCCGGCCGCAGTTATCCGCTGTTTCTGTGGCTCTGCGGTTCTGCGCAGTGCGGGACCGATAACGTCAAACAGGCCGTGTACGACGTCGGGTTAGTGGACGAATTGGTCGAGATGAAGGACGACGATTACCGGTGCATTATTATCGCGCCGCAAATACCGACGGAAGCGCTGGCGACCGACGACGAACTGCTGGCGGGGTATATGGGCTTAGTGGAGCAGGTTCAGCGGCAATACGGAGCCGACGCCGGCAGATTGTA
>JAISAA010000021.1 GCA_031266955.1 Oscillospiraceae bacterium
AGTATGCTAAATTATAAGGGTAATAAGGCTTTTCCGAATATCGCGGGGTAGAGCAGTCTGGAAGCTCGTCGGGCTCATAACCCGGAGGTCGCAGGTTCAAATCCTGTCCCCGCAACCACAACAAGAGCCGCTCGGCAGAGCGGCTCTTGATTTTGTCGCACCGCCGTGCCGAGGGGATTTTTACTCCGACTGCGTGTCGAACCACCTTGCCCCTGTTTCGCAATTTATATAATAAGCCGTGTATTGCAGCTGTATTTCCCAGCAGAGATGATAGTCCTCGTCTCCGAATACCTCGGGGATGCAGATATATACCAGCTCCGCCGACGTCATATTATGGTTTTCCGTTCGCGTGCCGTCGGCGATTTCAAGCGCGTCGGGCAGGGGCATCGCGTTGATAAGCCGCCCGTCCGCCGGGCTGAATTCGTTCAGCTTCACATAATCACCAAGATAATTGTCATCATCATAAGTATCCATTGGCCACGCGCTGTCTTTTCCGTCGCTTCCCATCCACAGCCCTTGCTTGTACCACGGGTCTGTGATCCGAAGTCCGTAAGCCGTGTTATAAAACTTCAGATAAATAATTGTTTTGAAGGCGGTCTGAAAAACAGCCCAATCGGTTTCGTCCGTTAAATCCCCAAGCGCGTACGAATCGCTGCCGTCTTTGCGTATATGATAATATGAATTGCAAACAAGGCTGTCATAGCAGGCTTCAAAGCCGAAAGCGGACGCGGCGGCGGTTTTCAATTCTTCCAGGCTGTTTATCTTGTCAAAATCGAGTTTTTTCGATTCTTTATCTATCACGAAAATCTCAGAGCCCCTTGTAAGCGCGCGCATCAAAGAAGCCCTTCCCCCATTTTCACGCCGCCCAGCAGGTGAAAATGCAGATGACGCACGGTCTGTCCGGCGTCTTCCCCGACGTTTGTTATGACGCGGAAGCCGCTGCCGAGACCCTCCGCCGCCGCGATTTTCGCTATCGCCTCAAAGCAGCGCGCGGCGAGCGCGGAGTTTTCTTCGCTGATCTCCGCCGCCGAATCGACGTGCTGCTTCGGGATCACGAGGATATGCACGGGCGCCTGCGGGTTGATGTCGCGGAACGCATATACGCTACCGTCCTCATACACCTTTTCCGACGGTATCTCGCCCGCCGCTATTTTGCAAAATAAACAGTCGCTCAACATTTCTCACCTCAATTTTTCAATTATGAAGTCATCGACGACCGCAAGCGCGTTGTCGAGCTTCGTAACGTCGCGGCCGCCGCCCATCGCCGAGTCCGGCTTGCCGCCGCCGGAGCCGCCGCACACGCTCGTGACCGCTTTTATCAGCTCTCCGGCCTTTATCCCGCGCGCCACGGCGTTTTTGCCGCACACGGCGAGGAACGTCAGCTTGCCGCCCTCCGACGAGGCGAGCACCGCGGCTACGTTGTCCCCGCGCTCGCGCAGAAGGTCGCCTATCTGCCGCAATCTGCCGGGATCCGCGTCGGGGAGCGCCGCCGTTATAGTCCGTATGCCGCCGATGTCGCGCGCGCCGGCCAAAAATCTCGCGCCCTCGCCCTCCGCCTCTTTCGCGGCGTACATATCCGCCTCCCGGCGCAGCTCGCGCACCTCGCGGATAAATCCGGCGACGCGCTGCTCTATCTCGTCCGGGTTGCCGAGCTTCATCGCGGCGGCGAGGGACGCTATGCGCGCGCGCGCGCGCGTGTGCGCCGAGAACGCGGCTTTGCCCGTCACCGCCTCTATGCGCCTGACGCCGGACGCCACGGAGTACTCCCCCACGATGTAAAAAGAGCCCGCCTTCGCCGTGTTGTCTAAATGCGTACCGCCGCACAGCTCGATTGAAAACGGCTCCGGCGCGGAGTCGTTTCCAATCGCAGTGATTTTAACGGGCGCGGCCCCGGAGCCCGTTCCGGGCTCCGCGCTCGCCGTCATATGGGCTGCGCCGCCCGAAACGGGCGCCTGGCGAGAGGCCTTACCATCCGCGCTTCCCATTGTGACGACGCGCACTATGTCGCCGTACTTCTCGCCGAACAGCGCTCTGGCGCCCTTTTCGCGCGCCCTGTCTATCGTCGTTTCCTCCGTGCCGATATCGAGCCCGTCTAAAATAGCGTCGTTCACTATCTCCTCAACGCGCGTCAGCTCGTCCGCCGTCAGCGCGGAAAAGTGAGAGAAGTCGAATCTTACCCTGTCGGGCTCGACGAGCGAGCCCGCTTGATTCACGTGCTCCCCGAGCACTGTGCGCAGCGCCTCTTGCAGCAGATGCGTCGCCGAGTGCGCCCGCATTATAGCGCGGCGGCGCCCGGAGTCTATCGACGCCGTGACATCTTCGCCCGTACGCGGCAGCTCGCCCGAGACGACGGCGCCGTGGTGCAGGTACCGCCCGCCCTTGTCCTTCTGCACGTCTCGCACCTCGAACACTCCGCCGCCGGAGCGCAGCTCGCCAGTGTCGAACGTCTGCCCGCCCATCTCGGCGTAAAACGGCGTCCTGTCGAGAATTACTGTGCCCTCGCCGGTCTCTCCGCCCGCAATAACGGCGAGGACGCGCGATAAGTCCGAATATTTTTCGTACCCCGTAAACACCGTCGGCGCGACGTCGGCCGCTAAGTCCGCGTCCGCCCACGCCAGGTCGCCCATCGCCGCTCTGGCGGTCCGCGCCCGCTCGCGCTGCTCCTCCATGAGTTTGTCGTATTCATCAGTATCGACGGTCAGCCCGTGCTCGCCCACTATCTCCACGGTGAGGTCGAGCGGGAAGCCGTATGTGTCGTACAGCTTGAACGCGTCGCTCCCGGAGAAAACACCGCCGCCGGTCTCTCTCGCGCGCAAAGCGAGCTCCGTGAGCATACTCATACCGGAGTCTATGGTCTTCGCGAAGCTCTCCTCCTCCGCGGCGATAACGCTTTTTATGTGCGCCTCGCGCTCGCGCACCTCGGGATACGCGCCCTCGTTTGTTTCGATCACCGTATCCGCGACGGGGACGAGAAACGGCTCGCGTATACCGAGCAGCCGCCCGTGCCTCGCCGCGCGGCGCAGCAGGCGGCGCAGGATGTAGCCGCGCCCCTCGTTGGACGGCAGCACGCCGTCGGAGATCAACATGACGGACGCGCGCGCGTGCTCCGTGATTATGCGCAGCGACGCGTCGTTCTTATCGGACTCTCCGCGCCGCACGCCGGATATTTCAGAGACCTTTTCCATAACACGCGCGAACGTGTCGATATCATAGACGCTGTCCGCGCCCTGACAGACCATCGCGAGGCGCTCCAGCCCGCCGCCGAAGTCGATATTCTTCTGCTCAAGCTCCGTATAGTTGCCCTGCCCGTCGTTGTTGAACTGCGAAAACACATTGTTTCCGATCTCAACGAAGCGGTCGCAGTCGCAGCCGGGCGCGCAATCCGGCGATCCGCAGCCGTTTTCCTCGCCCCGGTCGAAATACACCTCGCTGCACGGCCCGCAAGGGCCCGCTCCGTGTTCCCAGAAGTTGTCCTCCTTACCCAAGCGCGTGATGCGCTCCGGCGCTATGCCTATCTTATCGCGCCATATATCGAACGCCTCGTCGTCGTCTAAATACACGGACGGATACAGCAGCCTCTCGTCGATGCCGAGCTCGCGCGTCAGGAATTCCCAGTACCACGCGATGCCCTCCTCCTTAAAATAATCGCCGAACGAAAAATTTCCCAGCATCTCGAAATACGTGCAGTGGCGGCTCGTCCTGCCCACGTTGTCTATATCGTTCGTGCGCAGGCACTTCTGGCACGTCGTCACACGCTTGCTCGGCGGCTCCTGCTCGCCTGTGAACCACGGCTTCATCGGCGCCATGCCGGAATTTATAAGCAGCAGCGACTTGTCCCCCTGCGGCACGAGCGAAAAACTCGGCAGGCGCAGATGGCCCTTTGATTCGTAAAACGCAAGAAATTTCTCGCGCAGCTCGTTGAGACCGTATTTTTTCATCAATTTTTACCTCTTTACCTCCGAAAAATGCCGCGGCGCGGCGCGGCGGGGGTTTTGATGGTGTTATTATAACGACATATCCCCGATTTTGCAATCCCGGATGTTAATGCGATTTGCAGCAAAAGCTTGCCGTCAAATAATGGTTGCAAAGCTCCGGACGGGCGTGTATAATATTCTCAAACAAAACAAAGGAGCTGGCAATCATGTCCGAAAAATCAATTGGCAAATATCTCGGCGAATCCATCCCGAAGCTGGGCTTCGGCTTCATGCGTCTCCCGCGCGCCGACGGAGACAGCGGCGGAGGGGGTTTTGGCGGTTTCGGCGCGCCGCCCAAGTTCGATATGCCGCAAATCGAAAAAATGGTCGATTATTTCCTCGACAACGGCTTTACTTACTTCGACACCGCCTTCGTCTATCAGGGCTCCGAAGAAGCGATGCGTGAAGCGCTGGTAAAGCGCCACCCTGACCGTGAAAGCTATCAAATCGCCTCAAAACTGAATCTGATGGCGATCCAAAACCGCAGCCTTGAAGGCTTGAAGCAGGAGTTTGAAACGACGATGGAGCGCCTCGGCACGCCGTACCTCGACTTCTATCTGCTGCACGGGCTCGGCGGCCCGAGCATCGCATCAGCCGAAGAGCTCGGCGCGTGGGACTATCTCAAAGAGCTTAAAGCCGCGGGGAAAATACGCCACGCCGGCCTCTCTTTCCACGGCACTCCCGAGGAGCTTGACGAGCTGCTGACGAAGCATCCGGAGGCCGAATTCGTCCAGCTTCAAATCAACTATCTCGACTGGGAAAACCCGCAGGTGCAGTCCCGCCGCCTTTACGAAACCGCGCGGGCGCACAACACCCCGATCACAGTGATGGAGCCCATAAAAGGCGGGCAGCTGGCAAGCGAGGCGTCCGTTTTCGGAGAGGCTCTGAAGCGTTCGGCGCCGGACGTTTCCGTCGCGTCTTGGGCGCTGCGCTATGTCGCTTCGCTCGACGGGCTTATCACAATACTTTCCGGTATGTCAACGTATGAGCAGCTTGTCGATAACGTCAAAACGTTCAAAAACATACAAAAGCTCTCCGGCGACGACAGAAAGCTGCTTGACGCCGCCGTCGCGACTATCAACTCCGTGCCAAGCGTTCCGTGTACGCGCTGCAATTACTGCTCTCCGAACTGTCCTCAGAAGATAAACATCCCCGCGCTCATCGGGCTTTACAACGATTACTTAGTTTATCGCTCCGCCGAGGGCATATCCCGCAGCTACGGCTTTATGGCGATGCAGGGCGGCAAGGCGAAGGACTGCATAGCGTGTAAGACGTGCGAGGAGCACTGTCCGCAGCATATCGAGATCGCCGATACGATAGCGAAGCTCTCTCCGCTCGTCGATTAAATCGGGGATATTATATAATGAATATTCTCGCGATCTGCGGCGCTGCCAATAAGAGCCGCAACACGGCGTCCATGCTGAAAAGCGCGTTCGACGGCGCGATGAGCGTCCCCGGCGCCGCCGGCGAAATCGTATGGCTGTACGAGCTCGATTACAAGGGCTGCACGGGCTGCCATTCCTGCAAGCTGCTTGACGAGAGTAAATTTGCCCGCTGCGCGGTAAAAGACGGTTTGACGCCGGTTTTGGAAAAGGCGATAGACGCGGACGTGCTGCTCATCGGCTCGCCGATGTATTTCGGAGACATCACCGGCGCGGCGCGCTCGTTCCTGGAGCGGTTCCTGTTCCCCGGCATCACGTATAATAAAGACCGCACGGCGACTTACCCCAAGCGCCCAAACGTCGGCTGGGTGTTCACGATGAACGCCCCGGGCGAGTTTTACAAAAACTTCTTCGATGAGCTCTGCGGGACGACTGGCCGCATCATCGGTAACTCGGAATACGTAATGGCGTACCAGACCCAGCAGTTTGAGGACTACTCAAAATACGCCGCGACGATGTTTGACGTCGATACGGTAAAAAAACGCCATATCGAGCAGTTCCCGAAGGACCTTGAAGCCGCGTTTGAAATGGGCAAACGGCTTGCAGGCTCTCAGGTGCAAAAGTAAAAATAAGATAAAAACGGCGGCGGCAAAATTGCCGCCGCCGTCTTTATTATAGGCGCGCCTGAGACTACGGTTTAAGCTCCACACCCGCATTCGGCGAGAACCGCAGCGTCCGCTCCTCCGCAACGCGCGTATTTTCCGGGATAAAGCCGCGCGCGGCGACGCCGGGGAACACCCAAGTGTTCGGGCCGATATGCGTCCCCGGCTGTGTGACGCAGTTCGCCCCCAGCCGCGAGGAATCGCCGAGAATGAGCCCGAATTTGTCGGCGCCGAGATTTTTTTTCCCGTCAGGGAGTTTTAAGGAAACCTCGGACTGGTCGAATTTTCTGTTGGCCGTAATGACGCCCGAGCCGAGCCGCGCCGACGCGCCGAGAACGGAATCTCCGGCGAAGGCAAGGCTTGCGATTTTCGCGCCGCCGAACATAACGACGTGCTTGACCTCGCTGCCGTGCCCGACGCTGCAACCGTCGCCGATTATCGTGTACGGGCGTATCAGCGCGCCCGGCATTATCTCGACGTTGCGGCCTATGTATACGGGACCGATTATCGTAACGCCGTTGTAGATCACGCTGCCGCCGTCGATGTAATAGCTGTTGTGGAATACGGGCGAGGACGCCTCACCGCCGTTGCCTATGCACACTGAGCCGTGATTTTCGCGTATATCGTGCTTCACGAGAGAATTTTCGAGGAAAGTATTGGCGAGCGCAAGTATCTCCCAAGGCTCGCGGAGCTCCGCCAAAAAACCCGGTATCGGGAATTTTTCGGGCTTTCTGAAATAATAATCGATGTTAAGCGTAAGACCGCCCCCTGTTCGTTTATTCCGCGGGATTATAACTCTGAAAATCATATTTTACAATCTGAAGTTTTTATGCTATATTATTTGTGCCGCAATTCGGCGGCGGATCGCAACGCGGAATCGGCATCTCAGAACCTGAATGGAGTTAAAATGGACGCTAAAACGCTTACGGGTAAATTTTATGACATACAGGGCTTTTCCGTTCACGACGGCCCGGGGATACGGCTGACCTGCTTTATGAAGGGCTGTCCGCTGCGCTGTCTCTGGTGTCACAGCCCGGAATCTCAGGAGTTCGGCACGGAGTTCAACCGGATGGAGATAAAATGCGTCGGCGTCGAAAAATGCGGGCGGTGTCTCGGCGTCTGCCCGAACGGGGCGATAGCTCCCGCCGCCGCGAAAAAGGCCGCCGACGGCACGGAGCTCATACCCGCCGCCGTTGACCGCTCAAAATGCGACGATTGCGGCGCCTGCGCCGATGCCTGTCCCTCGCACGCGCTGTATATGTGCGGTACGGATCATACGATAGACGAGCTGATGCGGCTCGTGCGGCGAGACAAGCCGTTTTTCAAGACCTCCGGAGGCGGCGTTACGGTTTCCGGAGGGGAATGCCTGTGCCAGCCGGAATTTTTGACGGAATTTTTGAAGCGCTGCAAAGCAGAGGACGTTCACACGGCTGTGGACACGACGGGCTTCGCCCCCTGGGAAACTATCGCCGCCATATTGCCGTACACAGACCTGTTCCTTTACGACATTAAGAATATGGACGACGAACTGCACAGACGCGGTACCGGCGTCCCGAACGGTCTCATTTTGGAAAACGCGCAAAAAATCGCGGCGGCGGGCGGCAAGCTGCAAATCCGCGTACCCGTGATGACGCTTTACAACGATTCCGCCGAAGCGTTCTCCGCGCTGGGCGGCTTTATAAGCTCGCTCGGGGACGCAGTGGAGGTCGTACAGCTTTTGCCGTACCACAACCTCGGCGTCGTAAAATGGGAGCGGCTCGGGCGGTCGCGTCCCGCGGTCGAGATAACCCCGCCGTCGGACGAGCTAATGCAGGCGCGAAAGCGTCAGCTTGAGGCGATGGGGCTTGCGGTGATGATACACTGAAACGCCCGCGCGAAAAAAATCGGCCATTTTAGAAAAATACTCTTTACAAATAAAAATTATCTGCTATAATACAGGACACTTGGGCTCGTAGCTTAGCTGGGAAAGCGCCGCGTTCGCAACGCGGAGACCGAGGGTTCGAATCCCTTCGGGTCCACCACCACCCGCTCTCCGCCATTGCAATGCAATGGCGGAGAGTTTTTTCATACACGTTTTTTACACGAATTCGCCGAAACGACTGTTTATTACGCAAAAAGGTCAAATACCGCGCGGCTTGCCGCGCTTCCGTTCGTATCAAACGGCCTCGCGAGTCTACCGCTAAATACCTCGCAGTCTTGCCTCAAGGCCGTTTATATTCCCCGCCCCGCAAAAAGTGCTTGCAATATATTCCGCACAGTGGTAATATACCCGAGTGAGGCCGCAAAACAGGCCGCAGCGACCGTGACGGTGGTTCCAAGCACCATCACGGCGAATGTAGGAACTCATTTCAGTAGCCCACCTACAGACACGAGAAACCCCGCCGCCACGACAGGGACAGTATAGCCGATATAACCACCGTTTACAAGCTGTTTCACCGTCACAACGGTCGGGCTCTCGTAATAAGCTGAATTTACAGTACATAGCACAGCGCAGTTTCCCCTTGCGGAGCAAGGCTTTGGCGTGTGCGTACCGGTTTGTAAACATTTCGGCGCGTAGGTGTGATTCGGACGGACGCCCGGGTTCCCCTGCGCGCCTTTTTGCGCGGCTTCACGAAATAGTATTTTTTATTGGGAGGACTAAAATGAAAACGCAAAAAATTGAAAAAAACCGTTTCCGGCGAACACTGGCGTTCGCGCTCGCGGTGTGCCTTGCCGTCGGACTGACGGGCGGCGTCGGAGCGATACCGGCAAAAGCCGTCGAAGAGTCGTCGAGCGGACACGGCGAAGTGGTACAGAGCGGATATTGCAATTTTCCGGACGGTCCCCGCGAGGGCGGCATAGACCTGAGCGACGAGATAACCGAACCCACCACATTCTTTACTTTTTATGAGGACAGAACGCTTGTCGCTTACGGCGACGGCCCGATTTTCGGATTTTGGCCGGACAGCACAAATCAAGAATTATTTAACTCAATGTGTATACAGTATATCAATGGAGTGATGTCATTTGCCGATCTTGTGTTAAATATCATCATCGAAGAAGGCATTACAGGTATTGGCGGGACTGCGCTAACCGGGCCTTTCACAAATATCACCGAGCTCGTTATACCG
>JAISAA010000025.1 GCA_031266955.1 Oscillospiraceae bacterium
CATTCAGCGCTCGTGCGTATGTATCTTTCGGGCGGCTTCGGGCAGAGCCCCGGGGATGTGAACGCTTACGCGGCGTCGGCTTTTTTCGCCGCAGACCGCTTCGCCTCGTACAAAAGGGAGCCCTGGGGCGCGTTTTTTGACGGCGGCGGCGCCGTTTTCGCCGACCGCTATACGACGTCGAACGCCATCCATCAGGGCGTGAAGCTCCCGAAAAGCGAGCGGGCGGATTTCTTCCGCTGGCTTTACGATTTTGAGTTCCGGCTGCTCGGGCTGCCCGCGCCGTCCGCGGTTTTTTACCTCGCGCTGCCGGCGAAGCTCGCGCCGGAACGGATACTCGCGCGCGGCGGCGGGCAGGATATCCACGAGCGCGACGCTGAATATCTGGCCGACTGCGCAGAGTGCGCCGACGAGGCCGCCGAAATACTCGGCTGGACGCGCGTTGACGCCGCGCGCTATGAGGATGAGATACACTCGGAGCTCTGCGCCGCCGTCAAAAGGTTTATCGGAGGTTTATAGAATGACAGACGTTGTTTCCGAAAAACGCGAGCTGCGCCGCGCCCTCGCCGCCGCAGTATCCGCGTTCGGCGACGAATATATAGCGGCGTCCGACGAGGCGATATTCGGCCGCCTCACCGAGCTCCACGAATTCACCTCGGCGAAAACCGCCTTATTCTATTACAGCGTAGGCCGGGAGCCGGATACTCACCGCGCAATAGAGCTCGCGCTCGCGCTCGGCAAAACGGTCTGCCTTCCGGAATCCCTGCCGGGCGGAGTGATGAACGCGCGACGGATACGCGCTTTGAGCGAGCTCGCGGAATCGCGGTACGGTATACCCGCGCCGCCGGACTCATCGGAGCTCATCCCGCCTGAGGAGCTATCCTTGATCATCGTGCCCGCCGCGGCGTTCGACGCCTCCGGGCGAAGGCTCGGGCGCGGCGGCGGGTATTACGACAGATATCTCCCGCGCGCGGCGGCGCCGAAGCTCGGCCTCTCGCGCGACGCGCTGATATTGGACCGCGTCCCCGCCGAGGCCTTCGACGCCCGCGTGAACGGCGTTGTAACGGACAGGCGCGTACTCGCGTTCGCGTAATTCCCGCCGCGAAGCGGCGCGCGCCAATGGCGCGTTCCCCGTGCGCTCACGCACGTTATATCATAGCCCGCGTGGACGGCGTTGTAACGGACAGGCGCTGCTCACGTTTGCGTAATTACCGCCGCGAAGCGGCAGCGCGCCTAATGGCGCGTTCCCCGTGCGCTCACGCACGTTATATCATATCAATGCGCAGCGCGCAGAGCGCGCGGCGCATTTATAGGAGCGACAGATGGACGACGACAAAAACGGTAAAACACCGGACAACAGCGAAATAGTCGGCAGCGACGGCGAAAAGTATTATTCCTACAATTTCGGCGGCGAGTCAGAGAAATCGCCGGGGGCCGCCGCGCCCGCGCCGGCCCCCGCGCGCGAGCCGGACGCCAAACGCCCGCGCGAACGGGCGCGCGAGCGCGACCGGGACGGCGATTTCAACGTCAGCTTTGATTTCGACAAGGAATACGCGGACGTTCCGGACGACCGCCCGCTCCGCGTGCGGCGCGAGCGGAGGACGGGCTGCCTCGGCGGCGTTATGCTGACGGTTTTTATAATCTGCGTATCGCTCGTCGCGGCGTCGCTGCTTTGGCTTGCGGCCACGGACGTTCTCGGCTTCGGCGGCTCCGAAGACGTCGTGCAGATAACTGTCCCGGAGGGCTTCACTATCGCCGGCGTCGCGGACATTCTCGCCGACAGCGGGCTTATCAAGTATAAGCCGGTGTTCAAGCTCTATGCCGGATTCTCAAAGAGCGAGGAGATCATAGTCCCCGGAACGTATCTGCTCCAGATGAATTACGATTACCTCGCGCTCGTCCGCGGTATGACGCCGAGGGGCGGCAAACGCGCCACGATAGACTTGACGTTCCCCGAGGGGTACACGATGGCCGAAATATTCAAAAAGCTCGAGGAGAGCGGCGTGTGCTCGCCTGACGAGCTTTGGGACGCCGCCGCGAATCACGATTTTGAATACGGCTTCCTCGCGGAGCTTCCCAAGGGAGACCGCCACAGATTAGAGGGTTATCTGTTCCCCGACACGTACACGTTTTATATCGGCGACTCCGCCACGCGCGCGCTCGGCAAGATGCTCGTCAATTTTGAAACCAAGTTCAAGGCCGAATATTACGAAAAAGCGGAGGCGCTCGGCTACTCGGCGCGAGATATCCTGATAATCGCGTCCCTGATAGAGCGCGAGGCCGGCGCCGCCTCCGATAGGCGGAAAATAGCGTCCGTGATCTACAACCGCCTGAAAAATCCCGATATGCCGCGCCTTGAGATCGACGCCACGATATATTACGCGATAGCCGAGACCGGCGAAGCGTTTTCCACAGGCGTCGAGAGCCCATACAACACCTACAGGGCGGAAGGGCTTCCGCCGGGTCCGATCGCGAATCCGGGCGCCGCTTCCATCGCGGCGGCGCTCGACCCGGAGAGCACGCAATACTATTACTACGCGCTGTCAATGGACGAAGACCGCCACCACGAATTTTTCAGGACGTTTGAGGAGCAGCAGGCGTTTGTCCACAGCGATGAATACGGGGGATAAGGAGGAGTTTGTTTTATGATCGCGTCCGTCAGGTCGCTCGGGCTCGGGGGGATACGGGGGTACGAGGTGTCCGTCGAGTGCTTTATATCGGGAGGGCTGCCCGGCTTTGATATCGTCGGGCTGCCCGACGCCGCCGTACGCGAGGCGCGGGATCGCGTGCGCGCCGCGACGAAAAACTGCGGCGTGAAATTCCCCGTGTCGCGCATCACCGTGAACCTCGCCCCGGCCGACACGAAAAAGGGCGGGACGGTCTACGACCTGCCCGTGATGCTCTGCATCCTCGCCGCCTCCGGCGATATAAAGCCGATACCGGACGACTGCGCGTTCTTCGGAGAGCTCTCTCTGACCGGCGAGCTGCGCCACGTACCCGGCGCGCTGCCTATGGCGCTCGCCGCCGAGCGCGCGGGCGTAAAGCGGCTGTTTTTGCCGGCCGAATGCGCCGGAGAGGCGGCGTTCGCCTCCGGGCTTGAGGTGTATCCGGCGGCGCACGTGTCTGAAATTCTCGCGCATTTCGGCGGGGGAGAGCCGATAACGCCGGCTGAGCCCACTGTTTTTTCTCCGCGGGAGATACATACGCTCGACTTCGCCGAGGTGAAGGGGCAGGAGAACGTCAAGCGCGCGCTTGAAGTTGCGGCGGCGGGAGGGCACAACATCCTGCTCGTCGGCGCTCCCGGCGCGGGAAAAAGTATGCTCGCCAAGCGCATAGTCTCCATCCTGCCGGATATGACGCGCGAGGAAACGATAGAAGCGACCGAAATACATTCAGTTGCCGGCCTTACAGACCGCGACGAGCCGATACTCAGTGAGCGCCCGTTCCGCGCGCCGCACCATACGGTTTCCCCGGCCGCGATGTCCGGCGGGAGCTCTGTGCCGCGTCCGGGCGAAATTTCGCTCGCGCACAACGGCGTTTTGTTCCTCGACGAGTTCCCCGAGTTCCACCGCGACGTGCTGGAGGCGTTGCGCCAGCCGTTGGAGGACGGCAGCGTGACTATCTCCCGCGCCGCGAGCTCCGTAACGTATCCGTGCCGTTTTATGCTCATCTGCGCGATGAACCCGTGCCGCTGCGGCTGGTTTGGGCACCCCTCCGGGCGCTGTAACTGCACGGAAAAATCCGTCGCGGCTTACAGAGAGCGCATATCCGGGCCGCTGCTCGACAGGTTAGATATGTTCGTGGAGGTCGGCTCTTTGGAATATACCGAGCTGCGCGAGAGACCGAGCAGCGAAACGTCGGAAACGATACGCGCCCGCGTCAACGAGGCGCGATCCGTCCAGCGCGAGCGCTTCTCCGGAACGGACACGGACTGCAACGCGCATATGGGCCCAAAGCAGCTTGAAGAGCACTGCGCCCTGACGCCGGAGGGCGACACGCTTATGAAGCGCGCCTTTGACCGGCTGGGCCTGACGGCGAGAAGCTATGACCGCGTGCGCCGCGTGGCGCGCACTGTTGCCGACCTCGCAGGGGAGCGCGATATCCTCCCGGCTCATATCGCCGAGGCCGTGCGCTACAGGACTTATGATTTTCGGGGCGGCGGACAATGAGCGATCAGGTTTTGAATGAGCTTATCTTATTGAAGCAGGGCGAAATGGTCCTGAAAGGACTCAACCGCCGCTCGTTTGAGCTGAGATTAGAGCAGACGGCGCGCCGCCGTCTCGCGCCGCTCGGCGAGTTTGATATACGCTCGGCGCAGTCCGTTATCTACGTTTCGCCGCTCGGCTCAGCCGATGCCGATATGGACGCGGCGTTTGAGGCGTGCCGCACAGTGTTCGGCATAGCGGCGCTCGTCCGCGCCGCGCGCTGCGAAAAGTCGCCGGACGCGATTTTTGATGCGGCGCGCGAGTATTTAGGAGCGCGGCTTGTGCGCGCAAAATCTTTCAAGGTCGAAACGAAGCGCTCGGATAAGCGCTTTCCGATGGGCTCTATTGAGCTTTCGCAGTACGTCGGCGGGCGGCTCGCGGACGCGTTTCCGTCCTGCGTCGTCGATGTCCACACTCCGGAGCTCACGGTAAACGTCGAGGTGCGGGAGGAATTCGCTTTCGTCCACGGCGGCGCGGAGCGCGGGGCGGGCGGGCTGCCGCCGGGCTCCGCGGGGCGGGTCGTCAGCCTGCTGTCGGGGGGCATAGATTCGCCGGTCGCGACTTACCTCGCGGCGCGGCGCGGGGCCGAGATTATCCCGATCCATTTTCTCTCGCCGCCGTATACGTCCGAGCTGGCGCGGAAAAAGACGCTCGACATCGTGAAAATACTCTCGCGCTTCTGCGGGAAACTGACGGCGGAGCTCGTGCCGTTCACGCGCGTTCAGGAAGCGATAGCGGAGCGCTGCCCGGAGGAATACGGAACAGTCCTCGCCCGCCGGTTTATGACGAGGATCGCCGCCCGTATCGCGGCGAAAAACGGCGCGAAAGCGCTTGTCACGGGCGAAAATCTCGGCCAGGTGGCGAGCCAGACGCTCGACGCGCTCGCCTGTACGGACGACGCCTCGCCGATACCCGTACTGCGCCCCGTGCTCGCGTTCGACAAGCGCGAGATCACGGAATGGGCCGTCAAGATCGGCACCTACGAGACCTCGATTTTGCCGTATGAGGATTGCTGCACCGTATTCACGCCGCGCCGCCCCGCGACGAGGCCGAGGCTTGAAAAAATACGTGAGGCGGAAGCGGCGCTCGACGTCGAGGGCCTGACGGCGGACGCGCTCGCGAATACCGAACGCGTCACGTTTGAGTAATTAGGAGGTAAATCAATGAATATCGAAATACGAAAACTGACCCCGGACCTTGCGGAAGATTATGTCCGCTTTTTCGACGTTACGCCGCATAATCAAAAGTGGAATGTCAAATGTTATTGCGTTTTCTGGAGCAACGATGATTCCGAGGGTAAAGATTTTTCGTCGCCGGAAAAATGGAGGGAGTTTGCCCTTCAATATGTCAGGAATGGCAATCTACAGGGGTATCTCGCTTATTATAACGATAGAGTCGTGGGCTGGTGCAATGCAAATACAAGGTCAGATTGCCTGAAATGTGCAGGTTGGCGGCATTTGAAGGATTCAATTCCTATAGAGGAATCCGCTCCTGAGATTAAAATTAAATCCATATTTTGTTTTACAGTATCACCTGATATGCAGCGAAAAGGTGTCGCTTCACGGCTTTTAACACGCGTCTGCCAAGACGCGGCCAATGACGGTTTTGACTTCGTGGAAGCTTATCCGGAAAAAGAAATCACTGCCGAATCCGAGGACTTCCGGGGATACGTAGATATGTATAAAAAAATTGGGTTTACCATTTATCATAAAACAAATGAGAAGCTTGTTATGAGAAAACCATTGAAATAACACCTCGAATACCCGGCTATATCAATTGTAACAGGAGGCGGAAATTATGCCGCACATCGCTGAAATAATAGGCGTCGGAACAGAGCTTCTGCTCGGGAATATCGTAAACACGGACGCGCGGGACGTGTCGCAGGCGCTGTCCCGGCTCGGGATAAACGTCTATTTCCACACCGTCGTCGGCGACAATCCGGAGCG
>JAISAA010000144.1 GCA_031266955.1 Oscillospiraceae bacterium
ATTTTCACGCCGCGCAGGGCGCGCGCCATATCGGTCTCGCCCGTCGCCGCGAACGCGCAGTAATACTCGCAGAGATGACAGCCGAGACACCACTTTTCGTTTACGTAAACTCTTTTCATTGGTAAATCGTCCTCCTGTTGCGCGCTATTCGATAACAAGAAATTCGTCGCGGTGCGGGCCGACGGAAACGTACTCGATCCTGGCGCCGACGGAGCTTTCGATGAATTTGATGTAGTCTATCGCCGCGCGCGGCAGATCGTCCGCGCGGCGGCATTTTGAAATATCCGTCGAAAAGCCCGGCAGATATTCAAATATCGGCTTCGCCGCGTCCAGATCGTCGCCCGTGGGGAAGTCCTCGACGCGCCGTCCGTTGACATCATACGCGACGCATACGGGGATTTTTTCAAGATGCGACAAAATGTCGAACTTCGTGAGCGCGAGCGTGTCCGCGCCCTGCATTTTTACGCCGAAACGCGACGCGACGCAGTCGAACGGCCCGACGCTGCGCGGCCTGCCCGTCGCCGCGCCGTATTCTCCGGAAAGCTCTCGGAAGCGCTCCGCCTCCTCGCCGTGCCATTTAGACGTGAACGGGCCGCCCCCGACCGACGACGAATATGCCTTGACGACGCCGATAACGCGGTCAAGCCTCCTGCCCGGAATGCCCGCGCCGATGGGCCCGAACGCCGCGAGCGTCGTGGAGCTCGTGGTGTACGGATATATCCCGAAATCTATATCGCGCAGGGTTCCGAGCTGCGCTTCAAGCATAATCTTCGCGCCCGACGCCGCCGCGCTTTCGAGAAGCGTCTCTGTGTTTTCGATGAACGGTGCGAGAAAATCCCCGCAGCGGCACAGCCAATCGAGCGTATCCGGAATCGAAACCGGCGCTTCGCCATAGCCCGAAAACAGAAGATCCTTAAAGCCCGCGACCGTTTCAAGCTTCTCGCGCAGCGTATCGCGCCGCAATACGTCTCCGACGCGCAGTGCCTTGCGGTGATATTTGTCCGAATAGACGGGCGCGATACCGCGGCGCGTGGAGCCCTGCGCGCCCGAGCCGAGTCTGTCCTCTTCTAAGACGTCGAGCCGGCGGTGATACGGCAGGCAGATTATCGCCTTCTCGCTGATTTTCAGATTTTCGGGCGTGATGCTTATGCCGCGCGCGCGCAAGCCCTCGATCTCGTCCCGCAAATGCTCTAAATCTATGACCATACCGATCCCGAGAACGTTGATGATTCCCTCGCGGAATATCCCGCAGGGGATGAGATTCAACACAAATTTCCCGAAATCATTTACGACGGTATGCCCGGCGTTGTTCCCGCCCTGATACCGCGCCACAATATCGTAACCGGCGCTGAGAAGATCGATCATTCTGCCCTTGCCCTCGTCTCCCCAATTGACGCCAACGACTGCTGTCAACATAATACCATTCCTTTCAGCGGAGTCCGCTATTCCCCAGCGTGCCTGATGCCGAGGATAGAAAGCTCCTTTTCGTTCAGCCCGACGCCGCGCAGCATAAGACGGTTGCCTTTCAGGCTTTCGACGGAGTTTATGCCCATACCGCCCATCATTTCCTCGATCTCGTGCTTCCACGCCGTCATAAGATTGACGAGCCGCTTGTACCCGATCTCCGGATTAAGCCGCCGCACAAGCTCCGGCACCTGCGTAGCGATGCCCCAGTTACACCTGCCGACGCTGCAGGTTCTGCAAAGATGGCATCCGAGGGCCAAAAGCGCCGCTGTCCCTATATAAACAGCGTCCGCGCCCAGAGCGATGGCTTTTACAACGTCCGCCGAGCTGCGAATACTCCCCGCCGCGAGGACTGATACGCGGTCGCGTATGCCTTCCTCGCGCAGACGCGTGTCTACGGCGGCGAGAGCAAGCTCTATCGGGATACCGACGTTGTCGCGGATGCGCGTAGGCGCGGCGCCCGTGCCGCCCCTGAAGCCGTCTATTGATATTATGTCCGCGCCGGAGCGCGCGATCCCGGACGCTATGGCGGCAACATTGTGCACCGCGGCTATCTTGACTATCACGGGCTTTGAGTACGCCGTCGCCTCTTTCAGAGAATAGACAAGCTGGCGCAGATCCTCTATAGAGTAAATATCGTGGTGCGGGGCGGGGGATATCGCGTCGGAGCCGACGGGGATCATCCTCGTGCGCGACACGTCCTCGCCGATTTTCGCGCCGGGAAGGTGCCCCCCGATGCCCGGCTTCGCGCCCTGGCCCATCTTTATTTCAATGGCGGCGGCTGCGTCGAGATATGCCCTGTGTACGCCGAAGCGCCCGGACGCCACCTGAACTATCGTATTCGCCCCGTAGACATAAAAGTCCTCGTGCAGCCCGCCCTCGCCCGTGTTGTAGAATATCCCGAGCTCCTTTGACGCGCGCGCCAAGGACTCGTGCGCGTTATAGCTGATAGAGCCGTAGCTCATCGCGGAGAACATCACGGGAAGCGAGAGCTTTAGCTGCGGCGTCATCTCCGGAATTATATTGCCGGCCTTATCGCGGCGCGCATTTTGGTTCTTTGCGCCGAGGTATACGCGCGTTTCCATAGGCTCGCGCAGGGGGTCGATGGACGGATTTGTCACCTGCGAGGCGTTTAGGAGCATTTTGTCCCAATAAATCGGGAAATCGTTCGGATTGCCCATCGA
>JAISAA010000146.1 GCA_031266955.1 Oscillospiraceae bacterium
GGCGAAGCGCTCGGCACGGCGCCGGCCGCCGGGAAAAAGGACGTCGATCTCGCGGTGTCCGCCGCGCGCGCCGCGTTCCCGGCCTGGGCCGCGCTGCCGCAGGCCGAGCGCAACAAGTATCTTCTGCGCGCCGCCGCTCTGATACGCGAGCACGCCGAGGAGATGGCGGCGCTTGAGAGCCTTGAGCACGGCACGCCGTACAAGGACGCCTTCGGCGTATGCATGGGCGCCGCGGCAAAGTTCGAGTGGAGCGCCGCCGCCGCGTTCCGGCTTATGGGCGACCAGATCCCGGTGCCAAATCCGGACACGCTTAGTTATATAAAGCGCGAGCCCGTCGGCGTCGTCGGCTTCATAATCCCGTGGAACCTGCCGACGATAATGACGGCAGTCAAGCTCGCCCCCGCGCTCGCCGTCGGCAACACGTGCGTGCTGAAACCGCCGTCGATAAACTCACAAATCGGGCTTAAATTCGCCGAAGTGCTCGCGGAGGCGGAGTTCCCGCCCGGCGTTGTCAACGTTATCACCGGTTCCGGCGGCACAGCCGGCGCGGCGCTCGCTTCGCATCCTGACGTCGATATGCTCGGCTTTACGGGTTCGAGCGAGACGGGAAAGGCCATTTTGGCGCTCGCCGCACCGAGCGTTAAAAAATGCGTCATGGAGCTCGGAGGCAACAATCCCGTAATTATATATCCCGACGCTGACCTTGACGCCGCGATAAAAGTCCTCGCCTGGCGGCAGTTCAACAACTCCGGGCAGCACTGCTCCGGGCCGGGACGGTATTACGTACACGGGGACGTCTACGACGCTTTCAAAGATAAGTTCGCGGACTACGCGCGCTCGCTGAAAATCGGAAATCCGTCACTGGACAAGACTGTCGATATGGGCCCGCTCGTCTCGGCGGAGCACAGGGACAAGGTCATGGGCTACATCGAAGGCGCGGTCGCCGAGGGCGCCGAGATCGTATGCGGCGGGCGCGCGGCGTCCCCCGGCTTTTTCGTCGAGCCGACCGTTTTGGAGAACTGCGCGCACACGATGAAAGCCGCGCGCGAAGAGATTTTCGGGCCGGTAGCCGTCCTGATAAAATTTAATGATAGCGACGACGTCGTCTCCCTCGCGAACGACTCGAATTACGGCCTGTGCGCCCACGTATGGACGCGCGACGTTTCCCGCGGGATGAAGCTCGTAAATAAGCTTCACGTCGGCGCCGTGTTCGTCAATTGTCAAATGCTCACGGACGAGCAGCCGTGGGGCACAAGCATCCGCGAAAGCGGCATAGGCAAAGAGGGCGGCGTTTACGGCCTGACCGAGTTCACGGATCAAAAGCTTGTCTGCGTGAATTACGGATAAAACAGAAGGAGTGATAAATATGGCATACGACTACAAAATCCTCATCGGCGGTAAGCTGACAAAGCCCGTGAAAGGCGGGACGATGGACGTCGTCAACCCTGCTGACAACACGGTCGTCGCAGCAGTCCCGCGATGCACGGCGGAGGACGTTGACCTCGCCGTCAAGTCCGCCCGCGCCGCCGCACGCCAATGGAAGAACACGTACATCGGCGAGCGCGCCGAGCTTTTATGCCGCCTCGCCGCCATAGTCCGCGAGCATTCCGAGGAGCTTGTTCCGCTCGAAACGGCGCAGTACGGCGGGCCCGTTTCAAAAACGCGCAACTTCGATATAAAATTCGTCCCCGGAGAGTTAGAGTTCATCGCGGGGCTCGGACGGGCCGTTACGGGCCTTACGATCTCGGCTGACCCGAACGCGCGCGTTATGACGACGCGGGAGCCGTTCGGCGTCGTCGGGCTCATATCGCCGTGGAATTTTCCGCTTGTGACGGCGGTGTCGAAGCTCGCCCCCGCGCTTATTATGGGCAACACCGTCGTCATGAAGCCGGCGTCCTGCGCCCCGCTGACCGTGCTGAGGCTTGGCGAATATATCGTCGAGGCCGGGTTCCCCGCCGGCGTTGTAAATATAGTCACCGGGCCGGGCGAGAAAGTCGGAGAAGCTATCGTCACGCACCCCGGCGTTGACAAGATAAACTTCACGGGTGATTCGTCAGTCGGCAAGCGTATATTATCGCTCGCCGCACCGCGAGTTATGCCAGTAGCGGCGGAGCTCGGGGGGAAAAACGCGATGATCGTTTTGAACGGCGCGAATATTGACGCCGCCGTTGAGGGAGCCACGCACGCCGCGTTCTTCAATTCCGGACAAAACTGCGGCTCGCCAAGCCGTTTTTACGTCCAGGAGGGGATCTATGACGAATTTATTTCCCGATTCATAAAAGCCGCGTCAAAAATCACAGTCGGCGACCCGACGGACGAGCGCACGATGATGGGCCCGTTAGCCTATATGAAATGCCGCGAAACGGCGGAGCGCTTCATCGCCGGCGCGAAGAAAGCCGGCTGCCGCGCCCTGCTCGGCGGCGAGCCGCCGACAGACCCGTACCTCGCCCGCGGCGCTTTCGTGCTCCCGACGATTTTTGAGGTGTTCGACAACAAAATCGAGCTTATGCAGGAGGAGATTTTCGCCCCCGTCGTCGGGGTCATGAAGGTTGACACGCCGGAGCAGGCGGTCGAGCTCGCGAACGATTC
Organism: Oscillospiraceae bacterium; assembly: GCA_031266955.1. GTDB lineage: Bacteria > Bacillota > Clostridia > Oscillospirales > Oscillospiraceae > JAIRRO01. Next base: position 2,590 of record JAISAA010000146.1, read on the forward strand.
CAGATACGGCCTGTGCGCCTCCGTGTGGACGGAGGATTACCGCTTGGGTATGAAGCTGCTCGACGAGCTGGACGTGGGCACCGCCTGGATAAATCAGCACCTCGCCATCGTTCCGGAAACGCCGTGGGGCGGCAGAAAAGAATCCGGCTGGACTAAAGAGAACTCCGTGCTCGTCCTCGACGAATACTGCTGGCACAAGCACATTTGGATACATATGGCCGAAACACCGCACACGTTCTGGGAAGATAAAATAAAACTTGATTAGAAAGGATATGGTGACAATGCCATCGGTCTGGTCAGCGCTTAACCCGATACTTTTCGGCTTCGGAGTCTCCGCGCAAGCGGGGGATGAACTGAAAAAACTCGGCTGTAAAAAGGCTCTTGTTGTATTTGACAGGGGAGTGGAGGCCGCCGGGATATCCGGCGGGATAATTCGCATTCTGGAGGCCGCAGGGATCGAGACCGTGCCGTTTGGGGACGTGCTGGCCGATCCGCCTGACTGGTCTGTCGAGGCGGCGGGGGCGCTCGGCGTGTCGGCGGGCGCGGACTGCGTCGTCGGCGTCGGCGGCGGGTCAAGCCTTGACACGGCGAAGGGCGCGAAGCTTCTTATAACGAATCCGCCGCCGCT
>JAISAA010000181.1 GCA_031266955.1 Oscillospiraceae bacterium
CGCGAAGCCGGTCTCGCCCGCGAGCGTACCCTCCACGTTGCCCTGAGTCGCGCCGCAGTGGTTGATCTCCATTTGACCGACGCAGCCGTAGCGGTCGCACATATCGGCAAACGTGGACAGCGACATTATCACGCCGTCGTCGGACAGGTCTATTTGCCCGCCCTCGTCAAAGCACTCAGTGCGGTCAATGGAACAGTTCCCGACCGTCACCACCGCCGAGCCGCCTTTGGCGAACGGTCTGAACCAGTCTAACAGCCGCGGCGTGACGTGACCGTTATCGTCGCCCGTGCCCGCCGCGCCCGGCGGAGAAAGCTCTAACCGGTTCTTGTAATACGCGCCGCGCACCCGAATAGGCGCGTACACGTGCGGATACTTGTTATTTCTGTTCATTGTGTTCCTCCAAATCATATTGCCAATCATATTGTAAATCATATTGCCAGCCGTACGGATTTTCGTCTTCAAACGGTTTGTGCCGCAGCCGCCGCCACAACAGCGCGATTTGAACGGCGATACTCGCCGCTACGATACAGCAAAGCATAGCTCAGTCCTCCCTCTCAGTGTTACCGTCAATGTCGCCGCGCCGTCGGCGTCAGCCGTGAAGCTTTCGCCGCCGTTTATCGCGTAGTCTGTGTTTGGCTTCAAACGCTCGAGCGTGAGCTGCTGTTCGCCTTCGCCGAGCAGTACCAATCTCAAATCCGTGCCGTCGGTAGAGTGCGCCGCGGCGACAAGCACGTCGGGGTAAGAGCACTCCGCGAGTATCGGCCCGGTCTTTGCCGTTTCGGGCATACCCTTCAGGATCACGTCCGACCAATAGCCCTGCTTGCACAGGCGGCTGAACGCTAAATACACGGTGGTCTGCGTGTTCACGCCCTTAAAGCGGAAGCTGCCGGGCTCTTTGCTGCGCGGACAGTATCGGCGCTCCGCCTTGCGCAGTCCGTCAAGCAGCTCCGCGTCGCCGTACTCGGCGGCCGCCATTGACAGCGCGGATATGTACATACTCGGGTTCGGCTGACGCGTTATCATATCCAAGACCTTGTCCCACGGGCGGTCCTTCAGCATTGTCATACCGTCCTGCGTCTTCAGGGCGTGCTTGCGGACGTTGGCGTAGCCCCGCTTCGCATAGCCCGGGAATATCGGCAGGAAATGCAAATAATTCTGCACGTCCGCCATCGGGTCATAGCCGAGCTGACTTGCGGGGATGTGCCTCAAACCGTACTGATACTGCCGGCGCAGGGCCATACTGCCCTCTATCTCCGTGAACTCCTGCGATATGCAGTCATATAATTCGTCCCAGAAATCCTCACAGTAGTGCGTGCCGTTGTCGCGGTCGTACATCAGCAGTCCGAGCAAGCCGAACGAATTGCACGTCGGAAACGCCACGTGCGGCTCGCAGGGGATGAGCATATACGGGAACTCGCGGCCTGCAAATTGCCTGTGTAAGACCTCCGCGCAATCCTTGGCGGTGTAGGGAAACTCCTGACCGGCGCGAGGTTTGAACATTATCGCGCCGGGCCGCTCGAACTCGTCGTCGCCGTACTGGTCATGATAACCCGCGATGACCGGCATCATCCAGCCGGAGAGCATCACATTGGCGTATTTTATGGGGTCGGCGTCGCGCTTGCCGTAGCCGATGAGCATTTGCTTTTCCCAGTACGCGCAGGTCTCGGGATATGTGTAGCCGGTGACGAGGAAACGGTGCGCACGTTTGAGGTAGCCCGTGAAATTCGGCGCGTAGTGCGCATGATAGAGCATCAGCGCGTAGCCGAACGCGCTAAGCTGGTAACGGTAATCGGCGAGCGTGAAGCCCGTGGGCTTCTCCAAGCCCGAAAAGTCGCCGTCCGCGCGGTCAGCCGTGGCATTAAGCAAAAACTTGACGGCGAGCAGCTGCTCATCGTCAAGTTCGTCAAATTGCGCGGCGTTATTGCGGCATGCCGCGTCAAGCTCCGCGACGGCGGCGTCGAATGCGCCGATGCGCTCCGCCCGGGCGGCTTTCATCCGCTTGTACATCTTACGCGTTTTCAGTTCGTAGTCCCCGAACAGCACGACCGCGCAGAGAACAGCCAGCGCCGGCCCCCACAATGTCACTCCCATAGAGAATACGCCGCCGAGCGCGCCGAGGACCCAATAGCCCACTATGCCCGCGAGGCTGCCGTAGCGGTCCTGCACCATCATCCCGTGCCGTCGCCACAGATAGAAGCATACCGCGACGCCGACGGGCGCGCTCCAATAGCACCCGCAAGCCATAAATCCGCCGCCGGGAACGATCAGTCCGAACCCGACAGCCACTAACTTAGGCGATACGTTCATCCCGCACAGCCACAGCACAAGCGGCAGCACTCCCACAGCGCACAGCGCGGTATGTATCAGCCGGGTGCGCCGGCCGAGCGCGGTCATACGCCTGCCGTTCATCGCGCCGCCCTGCGGTCCCGTCTCCTCTATTTTCGGGATCGCCGCGAAGCGGTTGACTAATTGCTGTACGTGGTTCATAGGCTCAGCCCCCGTATTCGCGCCGCCAATGTTTTTGCCGCCTGATCGTGACAGGCCTCGCCCGGATGCCCGCGCGCGCCGAGCGTTTCCTGAGTTTGCTCCGGCAGCTCGACGACGGAGCAATTGTCGTCGGAGAACTCGGCGACCGCGGCGGCGATTTCATCGGGAAACGCCCGGCCAATCATTCCCGCAGCCCATATTATATGCGCGGCGGGGTTGTTCTTTCGCAGCAGCCGCAGAAATGCCGATACGCCGGCTTGAAACGCTTGCGGGTCGCAATGCGCCTCGGCGCTCGCGTCGTTCGTGCCGAGGTTGACGATTATCACGTCCGGCTGCCACGCGCTAAAGTCGTGCGGTTCGGGGGAGAAAATCACTTCCTGCCCGTAATACTTCGGCAGCGCGCCGAATTCGTTGCCCTCCCACGAGCAAGTCACGCCGAATCCGCTTTGCGAGAATATGCGAACGTCCGCGTCGAGCAGCTTCGCCAATTTCCACGGATACGCATAGACCGTACTGAATAACGCGCTGACCCAGTCAAGCTCCGCCTGTCCGCCGACCGCGCCCTCGCCGCTTGTTATGCTGTCGCCGACGACCTCGATTTTCAGCTTGCGCCGTCGGACATCAGAAAGCTGTCCGTCGAGCTCAAAGCCGTGGATCGTCAGCGCCGTGCCCGGCATAAACTGAGTTTCGCGAATGAGCGTGACCTCTTTCACCTCGTCGGGATTCATACCGCGCAGCAGGCAAAGCCTGCTTTTGCCGGGCTGCGCCATAAATCGGCTGATGAGTGTGCCGTTGAGCTCCAGCGCGAGCCACGGCTCGTTGCCGCCGTGAGTTGATTCCAAATCCGCCCACAGCTCGCCGAACCTGCCGCTGAGCCGCACCGCCGAGCCGTTGTAGTGCAACTCGCCGTTACGGTTGCCGCGCCCGAGCTTCTGAACGCGCGAATCGCCTATCGGAAATATGATGTGTTGCATTATAGTATTCGTTGTCATATGCGCCTCCCGATAAATTCCAATACAGGGCAATCGTTTCTTGGCCTCCGAAGACTCCGGGGCCGTGCCCGCCGCCTT
>JAISAA010000241.1 GCA_031266955.1 Oscillospiraceae bacterium
GTGGCAAAAGGTTGATATCTCGTTGTACTTATTTCTTAAATCGGCGCTTGGTCTGATTGCCGGCATAAAAATCCCTCCGAACTTTTGATACTCAGATTGTATCATAATATGTATATGAAAGCAAGAAATTTTCACGTCAAGTATCGCTATAGTGACCGCGGCATTGAGATATTTCTATTACGTCGGCCTTTAGACGATACACAATGCGGTTTTCATCGTCGATCCTGCGAGACCACCACCCGGCAAGCGCGCCCTTCAGCGGCTCCGGCTTTCCGATACCCGTGTACCCGTTTCTTTCAATGTCTTTCAAAAGCTTGTTTATGCGCCTAAGCGTTTTTTTGTCTTCTGTCTGCCAGTCGGTGTACTCGTCCCACGCTCTGTCGTGCCAGCTTTTAATCATCGTCCGCCTCTATGAGCTCGTGGGTGTGCCAATGCTCGGGCCCGTCGGCGACGCGCCGCCGCAGCTCCGCCATATTCGATTCCGAGTAAAACGGATCAAGCTCCACGTCGAAGGGCAGCTTTTGCTCTCGCAGCACCTTTTTTACGAACATATTCACCGCCACGGATACGTTCATACCCGTTTGGTCGCAGAACGAGTCAAACAACTTTTTATCCCGCTCATCGACGCGTATGCTCATTGTAGTCATTGCCATAGAAAATTTCCTCCTAATTTATTGGTTTGTATCTACATTATATCACTCCGTAACACGATGTCAACTATTTTCTTCGGCGTTCCGCCATTTATAGACCGCCGGGCGGCTCAAGCCCGTCCCGCAGATTACCGTGCAATTTCAATCGGCGGTACGCAAACGGTTGCGTCCGTGGAAATTATGTGATATAGTATCCGTCGGCGGCGCGGCGTACCGCACCCGTTTGACTATATCATATACTAAAGGACGCAATTGATGAAACAGCTTCGCAATATCGCGATCATAGCGCACGTCGATCACGGCAAAACCACTCTTGTGGACAAAATGCTCAGCCAATCCGGCGTTTTCCGCGAAAACCAGACCGTGTCCGAGCGCGTTATGGACTCCGGGGACTTAGAGCGAGAGCGCGGGATCACGATCCTCGCCAAAAACACCGCCGTCACCTACGACGGCGTGAAGATCAATATCGTCGATACTCCCGGCCACGCCGATTTCGGCGGCGAGGTCGAGCGGATACTTAAAATGGTGAACGGCGTGCTGCTGCTTGTGGACGCCGCCGAGGGGCCTATGCCGCAAACGCGCTTTGTGCTTGGCCGCGCGTTAGAGCTCGGGCACCGCGTCATCGTCGTTATAAACAAGATCGACCGCCCGGATGCGCGCGTTACGGAGGTCGTGGACGAGATTTTAGAGCTGCTGCTCGACCTCGACGCCACGGATTTTCAGCTCGATTCCCCGATGATATTCTGCTCCGCGCGGCGCGGCTGCGCGTCGTATTCCCCGGATTTCGCCGACACGGAGCTTTCAAACGCGGATCTTTCGCCGCTGTTCAAGACTATAATAGAGTACATCCCGGAGCCCGGGCGGGACGAGAGCGCCCCGCTGCAAATGCTAGTGTCCTCCATCGACTACAACGACTACGTCGGGCGCATAGCGATAGGCCGTATCGAGCGCGGCGTTTTGACGAAAAATCAAGAGATAGCGGTCTGCGATTTCCACGGCGAGCGCCCCGTGCGCCGCGCCAAGGCCGTCAACCTGTTCGAGTTCGACGGGCTCGCGCGGGCGAGCGTAACGGACGCCGCGGCGGGCGATATAATCGCGCTGTCCGGCATCGGCGACGTCACGATAGGCGACACGGTCTGCGCCCCGGACGCCGTCGAACCTCTGCCCTTCGTGCAGATATCGGCGCCGACTATGGAGATGACGTTTTCCGTAAACGATTCCCCTTTCGCCGGGCGCGAAGGCAAATACGTCACGACGCGCAATATACGCGACAGGCTTACGCGCGAAACGCTGAAGGACGTGTCCCTGCGCGTAACGGAGGTCCCGGACTCCGACGACTTTAACGTCGCCGGGCGCGGCGAGATGCACCTGTCGATCCTTATAGAGACTATGCGGCGCGAGGGCTATGAGTTTCAGGTCTCCCCGCCGCGCGTACTGACGGCGGAGATAGACGGCAAGCTCTGCGAGCCCATTGAGCGCGTCGTCCTCGACGTGCCGGAGACCTCCGTCGGCGCCGTTATCGAAAAGCTCGGCTCGCGGCGCGGCGATATTTTGGAGATGACGCCGTCGGGGGGGCGCGTAAAGCTTGAATTTCTCGTGCCGTCGCGCGGCTTATTCGGCTACAGGAACGAATTTTTGACCGATACGCGCGGCGAGGGCATAATGTCGTCGGTATTCGAGCGCTATGAGCCGTGGAAGGGCGGTATCTCGCGGCGCAGCGGCGGCTCTCTCGTCTCGTATGAGACCGGCGAGGCCGTGACCTACGGGCTTTTTTCCGCGCAGGACAGGGGACAGCTCTTTATCCTGCCCGGCGCCGCGGTCTACGCGGGGATGATCGTCGGCGCGTCGCCCAAGGCGGAGGACATCACCGTAAACGTCTGCAAGCGCAAGCAGCTTACGAACATCCGCGCCGCCGGCTCGGAGGACGCCCTGCGCCTCGTCCCCGCGAAGCTGATGAGCTTAGAGCAATGCCTTGAATTTCTCGCCGACGACGAGCTGCTCGAGGTAACGCCGAAAAATCTGCGCCTGCGCAAAAGCGAGCTCGACCACTCGCGGCGCCTGCGCAGCGCCGCCCGTAAACGGGCGGATGCTTGAGATATGATGTGCGTTCCATTAGATTGTCGCGCGCCGCGCGACAGGGACTTTTGGCAAAGGCTTTGGGCTTGTCCGTTTCGCCTGCGCGGCGGGCGTCCCCTTTCTTTGTCGAAAGAAAGGGGCGAAAGAACGACCAAGGGAGAGGGATTTCGATTTCCCTCTCCCCTGGACCCCTCACCTTGAAACGACACAAAGGGGAGCGGCGCGCCCCCCTTTGGATTTCCCCC
>JAISAA010000242.1 GCA_031266955.1 Oscillospiraceae bacterium
AACCCCAAACCGACGCCCGTACCGATCCCGAAAACAGTCCCGGAGCTGACAATAGACAGCGGCACGCCGCGCTGCCTGATAATCAACTACCGAGACAAAGACAGCGAACGCCGCGCCAAGCCCGCCGGCGTCCACGGCATAGAGATACGCTGGGCGATTTCAGACGCGCCGCCAACAGACGTCGAAGACCTGATAAATTCGTCATTCGACACAAAATCACCGCTCACCCTCGAATTCAAAGAACACGAACGCGGCAAAAAGGTTTACCTCTGCGGAAGGTGGGAGATCAACCGGGAAGGCGAAAAAGGACATTTCGGCGACATTGTCGAGGCGTTTGTGCCGTGAAAAAATCAAAAAAATCCTCCGCCGAAACAAACGGCGGGGGATTTTTTGTTGGCTCGCAATGGACGGCGGGCGGTCGAGGGCGACCGCCCCTACACGGTTTCCCCGTGTTCTGCCCTGCGCCCTTCGGGCGCTGATAATTATGGCGCGCCGCAGGCGCGACTGCCCGCCGTCTTAAATTCCCCTCCGGTGGAGGGGTGGCGCGAAGCGACGGGATGGTTGCGCCGCGCCCCCTGTAGGGGCGCGTTTCAAAAGCGCCCTGTTTTCCCGGTTCGGCAAACACGAATCACCGGGAATCAGGGCAGGTTTCAAACCTGCCCCTACGGGACGTGGGATACGGCGGGGCGTCGGGGACGCCGCCCCCTACGGACGGGGGATCGCCGCGCAAATGCGCGTTCCCTGTGCGTGCGGACATTTGATTTAACGCGCGTGTCCCCGTTCCCTGTAGGGGCGCGGCACGCCGCGCCCCGCCCTGACATCCGCGCCGTCATATGACACGGGCGCGATAAAGACCGCGTTCCCCCGTAGGGGACGATGGTAATCGTCCCGTGTCCATTAACCCGCGTCCGGTTTCCGGTGACGGGCGGATTGCCATCCGCCCCTACATTGTCTGCTTTAAGGGGATCATATTATATCAGGCGCGGCGTTTGCTGTTTGATTTTTTGCTTTACAGCGGCGCGGTTTAGAACGGATTGGCGCGGATCATATCGAGCTCGTCCTCGAAATCGCTGCCGAGATAGTATTTCGGGGGAGTCAGGTCCTCGCCGCGCTGCTTTCTGTCGTAAGCGTCCTTGACCTTATCGGGCGTCGCGGGGAGCGCGTAGACGCGCGCGCCGCAGGCGTTGTTTATCGCGTTGATGACCGCCATATGGTTTGAGCACTGGAACACCTCAGAGCAGCCGGCAGAGCCGTGCGGGCCGGCGGGGCGCTGGCTTTCAATGAAAATAAGGTTGAAGTCGTCGGGGATCATATCTATCGTAGGGATGCCGCAGCCGGCCATATTGCCGTGCTTATTCTGCGCGTCGTAATCCTCCGAAAGGGCGAAGCCGATGGAGTGCGACAGCCCGCCGTAGCCCTGCCCTTCGACGGCGAGACGGTTGCCGATGGTGCCGACGTCGGCGGCGCACGTGTAGCGCAGCACCTGCGTCTTGCCCGTTGAGACGTCCACCTCGACGAGGGCGAGGTTCAGGCAGTACATATACGTGGGGTTCTTTTCGCCCTCGCCGGTGTTCGGGTCGAGGCCGGGGGGGAGGCCGATATTCGACTGGTCATAGTGTCCGACGTATTTTGTCGGGATATTTTCGGCCGTCATTTCGGCGTAGGTCCTGTATGTTCCGTCGGGCTTGCGCATAGCGTCCATAAGCTTGCCCGCGGCGTCGAGCGTGGCGTTGCCGGCCATATAGTGGCTGCGCGAGGCTGCGGCGAGGCCCGTGTCGGGGCACAGCTTGGAATCGTTCATTACGAGCTTGACCTGCTCGGCCTTGATGCCGAGCGGCGCGAGGGCCTTGACCGTGTGCGTGAGCGTGCCTATATCGCCGCCCTGACCGACGTCCTCCCACGTGTTGAAGTGCGTGATCGTGCCGTCCTCGTTGAGCTCAAGCGCTATCTCGGCTGAGTCGAACATCCCGATAGTTATCAGGAAGCCGCCCATAGATACGCCGACGCCCACGTGACGGCCGGCCTTCTTCGCTTCGGCGGCCTCCTGCTTATATTGCTCGTAAACGGGCTTGGCTTTTTCCATAAGGCGCTTGTACGCGTCGTAGTCGTAGAGCGGGCGGGAGTTTATGCTCGTATCGCCGGGGCGGGCAAGGTTTATCTCACGGAACTCGAACGGGTCGATGCCGGCTTTTTCGGCGAGCATATCTATTAGAGCCTCGCTCGTCGTGCATATCTGCGGGGCGCCGAAGCCGCGGTAGGCGGTGTTGAACGCGTGGTTTGAGGAACCGCCGCGCCCGAGCGCCCTGATGTTCGGGATATTCAGCCCGTGGAAGGCTACGCTCAGCAGATTGTTGAATATGAGCCCGCCGACACCGGCGTACGCGCCGTGGTCGAGAGCAATGTCGTACTCCGCGGCGATTATTTTGCCTTTCTCGTCGCAGGCGATGCGGCCGTTGGCGAACGTGGCGGAGCGCTTGCCCGTCGTGTGGTTGAATTCGTCGTAGGGCAGAGTTATCGTGACGGGGGTTTTGAGATGCTGCAGCGCCGTCATCACGACGGCGGCGACGTTCGGGCTTGTCATATAGCCGAAGGAGCCGCCGGCGGGGTTCATTATGAAGCGTATCTCCTCTTTGGGCAGGCCGCAGGTCATCGCGATATCGGCGCGGGTCTCGTCTATGCTTTGGAATTTGCCTTGAAGCGTGTACATCCCGTCGTCGCCTATATAGCCCTGCATCACGTCGGGCTCTATCGGCAAATGCGGCTCGTGCTGGGAGTGGAAGCTGCCCTCGGCGACGAAGGCCGCGTTGTCAAACGTCTCGTCCGTGACCTCTCCCTTGAACAGAGGCTGTTCCATATAACAGTTCGGCAGCGTTTCGTGGAGCTGTATCGCGTCCGGCACGACGGCCTCCGGGAACGTCATATATGACGGCAGTATTTCGAGTTCTTGCTTGACTTTTTTGGCGGCGGCGCGTGCGTGCTCCTGCGTGTCGGCGGCTATGACGGCGACGACGTCGCCGCGCCTGTTGATGACCTTGCCGGCGATGGCGGGGAATTCCGTGATGCCGGCGCCCTTTTGGCGCGGCACGTGCGCGGGTGTGGCGGTATTGTTGGCGCCGAGGACGTCTTTCGCCGTAAACGCGCGGATCACGCCGGGCATTGCCTCGGCCTCCGACGTGTCGATGTTCAGTATCTTCGCGTGGGGGACCTCTGAGAGCACGAGCGCGAGGTGCGCGGTGCCGTCCGGCATTTTGAGCTTGATGTCGTCGCCGTAGTCGGCGAGGCCGCAGACCTTCGCGAGCGCCGTCGGGCGCGGGCGGTAAGAGCCGTAGATGTCCTTTTCCTCGGCGTATTTATACGTAATGTCCTCCATCGTCTTTTCGCCGCGGAGAACGGCGGCGGCGGCCATGACCGCGTCCACAAGCGGCTTATAGCCCGTGCAGCGGCAGACGTTTCTGTGTGAGCGGAACCATTCGCGCACCTGCTCGCGCGTCGGGGAGGCGTTCGATTTCAGCAGCGCGTAGGCCGAGACGATGAAGCCGGGCGAGCAGAAGCCGCACTGCGCTCCGCCGTAGGTAATCCACGCGAGCTGGAGCGGGTGCAGGTTTTGCGGCGTGCCGACGCCCTCTATCGTGGTGATCTCGGAGTTTTCCTTGACGTTTTTCATCCGGCGCGTACATGAGCGGACGACCTCTCCGTTGAGAATGACGGAGCACGCGCCGCACACGCCGGTGCCGCAGCCGACCTTGACGCCGGTGTACCCCGTGCGCCGCAGGACTGTCGAGAGAGAATCCTTCTCTAAATCGCAGAGCACGGGGCGTTCCACGCCGTTGATGATGAGGCGGAGCCTTGTAAGTTGCATTGTCTGGACTTCCTTTCCTTTTCCTTTTTGGTATCGCGGCGCCGTACCGCGCCGCGTATACCTTTAGAATACCTTTCCGGATGGTATTTTAACATAAACTGCGCGGAATGTAAATAACCTCTGATAAAGATTGTGCAAGAATACATAAATCGGAGTATATAGTACTTGTATGATTTTGCCGAAAAAGACGCGTAAACGCCGCGCGAGGCGGGCGGTGGCGGACGCCTCGTAGAGTCGTCTATGGCGACTCCGGCTGTCGCGCTTCGCGCGACGGCATTGTTATCCGCGCGCTTGTCGCGCGATAGGCCCGTATTGCTAATGCTCGGTTGAATCCGGCGGAGCCGGATTCAACCGAGCACGGCTGTGAAATCCTCCTTGGGGCGCACGCCGACGAATCGCGCGAGCTCACTTCCGTCGCGGAACAGGATCACCGTCGGTATGCCCGTGATGCCGAACGACTCGGCAATTTCGCCGAAGGCGTCCGTATCGACCTTGCCGACCTTGACGCGCCCTGAGTATTCGTCCGCAAGCTCCTCTATGACGGGGGCGAGCATTTTGCACGGCCCGCACCAGTCCGCCCAAAAGTCCACAAGGGTGTCGCCGGAGGCGATCTCCTTTTCAAAGGTCTCGTCCGTCAGATGAATGATTGACATAAAAGCACTGCCTTTCTTTTGTGTTTTTGATTTCGATATACTTTATTTTATCTCAATGCGCCTATAATTACAACGGGTTTAATTATTTTATTTTTTATCCGCAAATATTTTATACTTGTTTTTTTCTTCCGACGTCAAAATTTTTATAACCACAGACACCATTTTATCATCCTTCACTTCATCAATGCTTTTCCACTCCGCTTCTTTTATCACCTGCCCCGCCTTGCCAACCTCAGGATCGTATCCGGCCTTGATTTCGTCTTCATTCAACGGCTCCGCTAAAAAACAATATTGGGTCCCGCCCGCGTACTCATTTTTATATAAATATCTGACGATTTTAATTTTCAGGTTCGTTTCCTCGTATGCTTCTCGAATTGCCGCATCCTCCAAGGTCTCCCCGTTTTCAACACCGCCGCCGGGAAGCGTCCAAAATTCTCTGCCGGGTTTTATCTCGTGGATCATCGCTATTTTGCCGTCGTGCACTATTGCGGAAAACGCTCTTTCTCTATTTATTGAGTTCATTCTATTTTACGGTCACCTCAAACGAAGACCGGTTCTCGTTGCCCGCTTTATCGTGGATAATGGCGTAGAAGGCGTATTTGCCCGGCTTGCCGTAGTCTACATTCGCGTCGAATATATAGATATCCTCTTCGGGTATTTCACCGTCGGTATCGTCGGTAACTCGTAAATACTCGCTCCAGTCGGGTCTTTCTCCCCCTGAGATTTCAAGCGGCTTGAGAACAGTGATTTCAGGCCTTGCAAGGTCGGTCAGGCCGAAGTGGCTTTGCGCTTTTCGCAGCGCCTCCTCCGAGCAATCGGCGGCATAAAGCTGTGTGTCCGCCTTGTCCCATAAAGCCTCCGGGAACTTTTCCTTGATCGAGGGCATATAGTAGCCGCCCTCTCCCGGATACCAATACTCGGTCAAATTATATACGCCGTCGCCGTCTCTGCTGAACGTAATTGCCACGGGCGCGCTGCTGCCGGAGTCGTCGCGCAGCGCGCCGTTTTCAAGGATGTACACAAGATGAAGCGCGTAAGCGTAAACCGTCACGCTATCACCGCTCTCGACCGCCTCCAGCGTAACGTGCGCCTCCGTTTGAAACGCGCCTGAATTACCTTCGTAACGCCTGTCGCGGTTGCTTGAAATTATCGCTTGGGACACGGCTGTATCAAGGTCTGTTGGCGCGGGCGTCTCGGCAAAGGCCTCCGGAGCTTGTTGAGCTTGCTGCTCGCGTTGATTTTCGGGTATCCCGCTCTCCGCCGGCTCGCTCTCCGCGCCCAACGCGCAGGCGGCAAGGACGGCGGCGATGATTGCCGTCGCAGATGCGGCAAGCGCGGCGCGCACGCGTTTCCTGCTTCTCTTGATCAATGATGAGCTCTCCTTTATGTATGTCTTTTCCTCAACGCTGTGAATATTATACTACACCGGTAATACGATTTGTCAAGAGGGCAAAAATGATAGGAGCGGATAAAAGGAGCGGCGCGCCGCCCGCAAAAAAATTTTGAAAAAAACACGAAAAACATATTTACAAGCCGTTCCAACTATGGTAGAATAAGTTCAAATGCGGCAACGCCCGCGACCATATCCGAAGATAGCAGCCTAT
>JAISAA010000260.1 GCA_031266955.1 Oscillospiraceae bacterium
CACGCGGATATTTGATTATTAAATGTGAGGACCCGCCGCCAGCTCTCGCAGCCGCCGCAGCCGGTGATTCAGCCCCGACTTTGTGATCGCCGGGCGATGCAGCGCCGCAAGCTCCGCCAAGCTGAGCTCCGGCCTGCTTTTGCGCAACAGCGCCGTTTCGCGCAGCTTTTCCGGGAGCGCGCCGAGGTCCAACAGCGCTATGGCGTCGAGCTGCCCCTGCGCGGCGTCCACTGTTTTCGACACGTTCGCCGTGTCGCAGTTCACAAGGCGGTTTACGCTGTTGCGCATATCCTTTTCGATTTTCGCGCCCATAAGCTCCATCGCCGAGACGGCGGCGCCGATAAGCGTCAAAAAATCCTCGATAGCACCGCTTTGCTTGAAATAGGCGACGTGGTTCCCGGCGCGGGAGATCGCTTTGGGCTCAAAATCCAGCTCCCGCAGCAGGGCGAGCGTCTCGCGGGAAACGCCGCCGTGCGGGGTGGCGAGCTCTAGGTGATAGCTCTTTCGCGGGTCGGATACGCTCCCCCCCGCGAGAAACGCGCCGCGGAGAAACGCCGCGCGGCAGCATTCCTCCTCCAAAACGGCGAGGTTTATATGGTGGGAAAGCGTTTCCCCGGGCTTAAAGCCGTAAGCCCCGAAAATCGCGTCGAGCTTGCCGGGGGACGTGATGATGAAACTCCGTTTGACCGCGGCGCTTCGCCGGGTCATATCGCTCCGCTGGTTTGGACAGGGCGCGCGCACCTCGTCGAAGCCGAGCCCGAAAGCTTTGGAAAACAGCGCGGGGATGCGCTACGCGAGGCGGTCGTTTTCCGTTATGACGCGTATCTCGCGGTCGGAAAAGGTGTTGCAGTACAGCAAGATGCCGTAGCACTCTGCGGAAACGTCGCACGACTTGTGCGGAAAGACCTTGCATATTTCGTTTTTGACGTCGCTTGAAAAAGACATGATTTTATTCGCTCATTTATCCAAGTCGCGATGCGTACAGTCCGCGGGGCGGCCGGTTTTCACTAAAAACTCGCGTAGCTCGCGCGCTATCGCGACGGAGCGGTGACGCCCGCCCGTGCAGCCTATGCAGACCGAGAGATATCGCTTGCCTTCCTCAACATAGCGGGGCAGCAGAAAATCCATAAGCCCGGTCAGCTTTTCCATAAACGCGCGCGCGTCGGCGGAGCTTGTCACGTAATCGTATACCGCGTCGTCGAGCCCCGTCAGATCGCGGAGCTCCGGAATATAGTACGGGTTCGGCAGAAAGCGCACGTCGAAGACGAGGTCGGCCTCGATCGGTATGCCGTGCTTGAAGCCAAAGGATTTCACGTTGACGCCGATCTCGCTGCCGCGCGATTCCCCGGCAAATATACCGGATACGCGCCGCTGCAAGTTGCCGAGGGTAAGATTCGTCGTATCGATTATCTCGTCCGCGCGCTCCCGCAGGGGCGTGAGCAGCGCGATCTCCCGCTGCACGGCGGATTCGAGGCCGGAGCCCTCCGGGTCAAGCGGGTGGCGGCGGCGCGTCTCTTTATACCGCTTGACGATAGTCCCGACGTCGGCCTCGACGAAAAGTATGCGCACGCCGGCGCCCAGCGCGCTTATTTCGTCGAGCACTGTAAACAGCTCGCCGAGGCTGCCTATCGCGCGAACGTCGGTCACGAGCGCGACGCGCTCGTAGCGCCCCCTCGTTGCGAGGCATAGATCCACGAACTTCGCCATCATAGATACGGGCATATTGTCCACGCAATAAAAATCCATATCCTCTAACACCGCCGCCGCGCGCGACTTGCCCGCGCCGGACAGTCCGGTTATTATAAGAGCTTCCATCTTCCGTCTCCCCCAATAATTTTTATCTCCGGTTCGAGCTCGACGCCGCGAAGGCGCAGCACCTCGCTTCTCACGTGCTCCAAAACGCGCAGGACGTCCTCAAACGACGCGCCGCTGCGGTTTACGATAAACCCCGCGTGCTTTTCAGAAACCGCCGCGCCGCCTACGCCGTAGCCCTTCAAGCCGCATTCCTCGATGAGCGCGGCGGCGTAACGCTTTGTATTGCCGTCAGGGCCGTCGGGCGGCGGGCGCTTGAACGCGCTACCCGCGGACGGGAGCTCAAGCGGCTGGCTTTCGCGCCGCGCCTGCGCGCGCGCCGCCATGTCGCGGCGTATATCCTCCGGCGAGCCGGCGCGAAGCTCAAATTCCGACGAGAGTATAACGCAGCCGTTCCCGTTAAAAACGCTGTTCCGGTAAGAAAAGCCGCATTCGCCCCGCGAAAATTCAAGTATCTCGCCGTCCGGTGAGACCGCCGTGACGCGGCTTACGACGCCGCCCATCTCGGCGCCGTAAGCGCCCGCATTCATAAAAACGGCGCCTCCGACGGACCCCGGTATCCCGTGCGCGAATTCGAGCCCGCCGAGCCCGTTGTCACAGGCGATGCTTGCCAGCCGGGCGAGCGGCACGCCGCAATCAGCCGAAACCGAAAGCCCGTGAGCGCTGACGCCGCCGACGCCCGGGACGGTTTTGACGGCGACGATGTCCAGCTCCCCGCCGCTGACAAGCAAATTCGTGCCGCACCCTATGACGAGCGGCTCGATCCCCAGCCGCCGCAACGCGCCGAGAGATAAGGCGAGCTCCTCGCGCGTTTTCGGGAAAATCACGGCGCGCGCGGCGCCGCCGATCTTGAACGAGGTGTGCGCGCTCATCGGCTCGTCAAAGCGTATCTCGATATCGGGTAACGCGCGTGTCAGCTCTCGCATATGCCCTCCTGTAACTATAACTAAAGCCGGTTCTTCGCTTTCTCGTCGAGGTGCCGGTTTATTTGCTTCGTAAATTCAAGCGCGGCGTTAAAGCCCATAAATTTTTGCCGCTGGTTCATCGCCGCGACCTCGAGTATGACGGCGAGGTTGCGCCCCGGCCTCACGGGTATAGTAAGCGACGCGACCTCTACGCCAAGGATATTCACGGTCTGCTCGTTTATTCCCAGCCTGTCGTAGACCGCGCCCTCCTTCCACTGCTCGAGATTGACGACGAGATGTATATTCTGCCTGTCCTTGATCGCGCCCACGCCGAATATCTGGCGCACGTCTATTACGCCGATCCCGCGCAGCTCCATATAATGCCGGATAAGCTCAGGCGCGGAGCCCTGCACGACGTTGAAGTCCGTGGATTTTATCTCGACGGCGTCGTCGGCGATAAGCCTGTGCCCGCGCTTTAACAGCTCGATAGCCGTTTCGCTCTTGCCGACGCCGGATTCCCCGAGGATCAGCACGCCGATGCCGTACACCTCGACGAGAACCCCGTGCCGCGTTATGGACGCGGACAGGGCGCGGCGCGCGATGCGAATTATATTGCTCATGACCTCAGAGGTGTTCTGCTCGCTCGACAATATCGTGACGTCGCAGCGCTTGGCGGATATAAACACCTCGTCCGGGAAGTCCGCGCCGTGGCACAGCACGATAGCCGGGACCTTTTGCGCCATAAGCGCGTCGAGCCGTTGGAGCCGTTCCTCCGGAGAAAATTTTTCGAGGTACGACGACTCCATCATACCCATTATCTGAATACGCGTCGGGTCGAAATAATCGAAGAAGCCCGACAGCTGAAGGCCGGGGCGGTGTACGTCGCCGGACGTTATTCTTACGCCGGCGTAGTCGCGGGCTTGGTAAAGAACGTCCAGCTCCAGCTCCCGGACGATCTGGGACAGGGGATAGCTTTGGTCGTAGTCCATTGACGGCGCCTCGTTTCTTGAAGACCTGCTTCGCGCAGACTTGCTTTACTTGGAATTGTACACACATTTCAGGAAAATTGCAAGAAATATTATTCTGCGCTTGACATAGGCCCCGGCGCGATGTAAAATAGATGAGTATTGATTTATAACTGCGTTTCAATCGGCGGCTTCGCGCTTTCAGCGCGTCGGACGCCGAAGGCGTCCTGAAATTCGCGAAGCGAATTTCGAAGCTGACCGATTATAACAATATACTGCCCCCGTTCAAAAATCTTTTAATCTTTTAAAGAATGGAGGTGTGTTGCTTACTATGCCCAATCTGATTTGGATAATCGTAACCGTTGTAATAGTCTTGATAGCCGCCGCGGCGGCGTTTTTCGCAGGGATCACATTTCGCAAGCGTGTTGCCGAAAGAGAAATACAAGGCGCCGAGGAGCACGCGAAGAATATAGTCAACGATTCGATCAAAGCCGCCGAAGCGAAGAAACGCGAGGCGTTACTTGAGGCAAAGGAAGAAATACACAAAAACCGGAGCGAATACGAGCGCGAGGTGAAGGAACGCCGCGCCGAAATCACAAAGCAGGAAGACCGTATCCGCCAGAAGGAAGAGACACTCGACAAAAAAACTGACGCTCTTGACAAGAAAATGGACGCTCTTGAAAAGAAATCCGAGGCCGTCGCGGTAAAGCTCACCGAGCTGGAAACCGCGCGGGAGGAGATCGCCGACGTAAAGCGAGCGCAGCTTGAAACGCTCGAAAAAATCTCGGGCCTCACGGTCGAGGAAGCGAAAGCGCAGATCATCCGGAATCTCGAGTCCGAGGTCACGCACGAGGCGGCGATGAAGATCAAGGACATCGAGGAGCGCTTCAAGGAGGAGGCCGAGCAGAAGGCGCGGGAATACATATCTATCGCGATACAGCGCGTCGCGTCGGATCATGTCGTGGAAGCCACGGTTTCCGTCGTCCCGCTGCAAAACGACGAGCTGAAGGGGCGCATAATCGGGCGCGAGGGGCGCAATATCCGCGCGCTTGAGACGCTCACGGGCGTGGACTTCATCATCGACGACACGCCGGAGGCGATAACGCTGTCAAGCTTTGACCCCGTGCGGCGCGAGATAGCGCGCATATCGCTCGAAAAGCTGATACTTGACGGGCGGATACACCCGGCGCGCATCGAGGAAATGGTCGAAAAGGCGCGGCGCGAGGTGGAAAACACTATCAAGTCCGAGGGAGACCGCGCGACGTTCGAGACGGGCGTGCACGGGCTCAACCCCGAGGTCGTAAAGCTTTTGGGACGTATGCGCTACCGCACAAGCTACGGGCAGAACGTCCTCGCCCACTCGATAGAGGTCTCTCATATCGCGGGGCTGTTGGCCTCCGAGCTCGGAGTGGACGTTATGACGGCGAAGCGCGCCGGACTGCTGCACGATATAGGCAAATCGATCGATCATGAGGTGGAGGGCAGCCACGTCACGATAGGCGTCGATATAGCCAAGAAGTACAAGGAAAGCGAAGCCGTCGTCCACGCGATACACGCGCACCACGGCGACGTCGAGCCGAGGACCGTCGTCGCCTGCATAGTGCAGGCCGCGGACTCGATATCGGCGGCGCGTCCCGGCGCGCGGCGCGAGAACATCGAAAGCTACGTCAAGCGCCTTGAAAAGCTTGAGGAGCTGACAAGGTCGTTCCCCGGCGTCGAAAGCTCTTACGCCATTCAGGCCGGGCGCGAAATACGGATAATGGTCAAGCCCGAAGCCGTCTCAGAGGACCGGATGATATTGCTCGCCCGTGAGATCGCGAAGAAGATAGAAACAGAGCTTGAATATCCGGGACAGATAAAGGTAAACCTGTTCAGGGAGACGAAAGCGGTGGAATACGCGAAATAAGTAAAATGTAAAATGTCAAACACGAGGTACGCCAAATGTCCCAAAAGCCCGTAAAATTCAAGCCCGACTACACGCGCGTGATATCCTTTTCGCTTATGGGACCGGAAAGCGGCGGACCGTGCCTCGTCGATTGCACGGACGGCAAAATTACGCGCATCCGCCCGTATGCCTACGATGAATCGCTGAAAAACACACATAACCCGTGGGAGATCCGGGCGCGCGGAAGCGTTTTCCGCGCGCCCGAGCGCGTTACGCTCTCTCCGTTCGGGCTCGGCTATAAATCCCGCGTTTATTCAAAAAACCGCGTGCGCTATCCGTTAAAGCGCGTCGATTGGGACCCGAACGGCGAGCGTAACCCGCAAAACCGCGGCAAGTCAGGCTACGTCCGCGTTTCGTGGGACGAGGCGGCGCAGCTTGTCGCGGACGAGCTTACGCGCGTGAAAAGCTTATACGGGCCTGAGGCCGTGCTGTGCCAGTCCGATATGCACGGAGAGGGTAAGCACGTCGCGCCCTCGCACGGCTGCCCCAACAGGCTGCTGTCCATCCTCGGCGGCTATACGCTGCAAATGCGCAATATGGACTCTTGGGAGGGCTGGTTCTGGGGAGCGAAGCACGTTTGGGGCTGCGAGCCCGTCGGCGAAATGATGCCGATGACGAACCTGTTCCCGGACATCGCGAAAAACGCCGATTTGCTGTTGTTTTGGGGCTGCGACCCGGAGACGACGCCGCTCGGCGTCGTCGGGCAGATCACGTCGCGGCTGTGCTACTGGCTGTCCTCTATCGGACTGAAAAGCGTGTATATATGTCCCGACCTCAATTACGGCGCGGCGGTGCACGCCGATAAATGGATACCTATCCTGCCGAACACTGACGCCGCGCTCCAGCTCGCCATAGCGTATATGTGGATCACGGAGGGCACGTATGAGAAGGAATACATCGACACGCATTCCTACGGCTTCGATAAATTCAGCGCCTACGTCCTCGGCGAGACGGACGGAGAGCCCAAGACGCCGGAATGGGCGTCGCCCAAATGCGGCGTGCCGGAGTGGACGATAAAGGCGCTCGCCCGCGACTGGGCGAGGAAAACCGCGTCGATCCTGCACGGCAACGGCGGGGCGTATATCCGCGGGCCGTACGCCACGGAGCCCGCGCGGTTAGAGGCTATGCTGCTCGGTATGCGCGGACTCGGCAAGCCCGGCGTCCATCAGGCGAAAATGATAGAATTCAACCTCTGGAACCGCGATTACCCGCTGCCGTATCAGGGGGAATTCGCCCCGCAGCTTCCGATGATATCGGACCCGCTGCGCCCGGTGGACGGCGACGTCGCGCCGGAGATAAATATGCTGCGCTTCACGCTCTCCGACGCGCAGCAGCGCCG
>JAISAA010000331.1 GCA_031266955.1 Oscillospiraceae bacterium
GACGCGCTTCTTCGCGCCGAGCGCGAAAAATATACGCGCCTTTACGCCGAATACGAAAATTTCCGCCGGCGCAGCCAAAAAGAGCGCGAGAATTTGATCTCACAGGCGCGCGCGGAGGTGATAGCGAGGCTGCTGCCGGTATATGATAACCTTGCCCGCGCGCTCGAGACCCCGTGCTCGGATGAAGCGTTCCTGCGCGGCGTCGAGCTCACAGCGGCGCAGACGGACGAAATATTCAAGGCCCTCGGCGTCGAGGAAATACCCGCCGTCGGCGAAAAGTTCGACCCGGAGCGGCACAACGCAGTTTCAAGCGTAACGACGGACGAAGCGCCGAGCGACACGGTAACGGCTGAGTTCCAAAAAGGCTTTACGCTGAACGGAAAGGTCATCCGCCACGCCGTCGTGCAGGTGAATTCATAAAAACCGAAATCAAAAAATATTAGGAGGCAAACAAAAATGGGCAAAATAATAGGAATCGACCTGGGAACCACAAATTCATGCGTGGCGGTCATCGAGGGAGGAGAGCCGACGGTCATCGCGAACGCCGAAGGCGCGCGCACGACGCCGTCCGTAGTAGCGTTCTCGCGCGAGGGAGAGCGTATGATAGGCGCGGTGGCAAAGCGCCAGGCAGTCACAAACCCCGAGCGCACGATCTCGTCGATAAAGCGAGAGATGGGCTCCGCATATAAAGTGACCGTCGATTCAAAGCAGTACACGCCGCAGGAAATTTCCGCTATGGTCCTGCAAAAACTGAAAACCGACGCGGAGAACTATCTCGGGCAGAAGGTCACGGAGGCCGTCATCACCGTCCCGGCGTATTTCACCGACAGTCAGCGCCAGGCGACAAAGGACGCCGGAAAAATAGCGGGGCTCGACGTCAAGCGCATCATAAACGAGCCTACGGCGGCGGCGCTCGCTTACGGTATCGACAAAGAGCAGGAACAGAAAATAATGGTCTACGACCTCGGCGGCGGCACCTTCGACGTGTCCGTGCTGGAAATCGGAGACGGCGTTATAGAGGTGCTCGCGACGGCGGGCAACAACCGCCTCGGCGGCGACGATTTTGACGAATGCGTCGTAAATTATCTGCTCTCGGAGTTCAAAAAATCCAACGGCATCGACCTCGCCGCCGATAAATTAGCGCTCCAGCGCCTGCGCGAGGCCGCGGAAAAAGCGAAGATCGACCTTTCGGGGCTCGCGCAGACGAATATCAATCTGCCGTATATCACGGCGGATGCGTCCGGCCCGAAGCATCTTGATAT
Source organism: Oscillospiraceae bacterium (assembly GCA_031266955.1). Classification (GTDB taxonomy): domain Bacteria; phylum Bacillota; class Clostridia; order Oscillospirales; family Oscillospiraceae; genus JAIRRO01. The sequence goes on from JAISAA010000331.1 coordinate 1,263, forward strand.
GACGCTCTCCCGCGCGAAGTTCAACGAGCTCACGGCGCAGCTCGTCGAAAAGACGATGGAGCCGGTGAATCAGGCCCTGCGCGATTCCGGGCTCGGCGCGAACCAGCTTTCAAAGGTTCTGCTCGTCGGCGGTTCGACGCGGATTCCCGCCGTGCAGGACGTCGTGAAGCGCATTACGGGCAAAGAGCCGTTCAAGGGCATAAACCCCGACGAATGCGTCGCGGTCGGCGCGGCTATACAGGCCGGCGTGCTCGGCGGGGACGTGGAGGGGATACTGCTTCTCGACGTGACGCCGCTTTCCCTCGGCATCGAAACGATGGGCGGCGTGTTCACGCGTTTGATAGAGCGCAACACCACGATCCCGACGAAAAAATCGCAGGTGTTCTCCACCGCCGCCGACAACCAGACCTCCGTAGAGGTAAACGTGCTTCAGGGCGAGCGCGAGATGGCGCAGTACAACAAATCTCTCGGGAAATTCCACCTCGACGGTATCGCGCCCGCGCGGCGCGGCGTGCCGCAGATTGAGGTCACGTTCGATATAGACGCCAACGGCATTGTCAACGTCTCGGCAAAAGACCTCGGCACGGGCCGCGAGCAGCACATCACATTGACAAGCTCCGCGAACCTCTCAAAGGACGACATCGAAAAAGCCGTCAAGGAAGCCGAGCAGTACGCCGCCGACGACCAAAAGCGCCGCGAAGAGGCCGACGCGCGCAACGCCGCCGACCAGGCCGTATATCAGTCCGAAAAGACGCTCGAAGAGCTTAATGACAAAATTTCCGCGGAGGACAAAAAGACTGTCGAGGACGGGATCGCAAAGGTAAAAACAGCCCTCGCCGGCACGGATATCGACGCCGTCAAGGCGGCGACGGATGAGCTTCAAAAGGCGTTTTACGCCATCTCGGAAAAGCTCTACGGCCAAAACGCCCCCGGCGGTGAGGGAGGCGACGGAACAACGCCCCCGCCCGGCTCCGACGGCGGAGACTACTACGACGCGGACTACGAAGTCGTGGACGACGACAAGCAGTAAGCGGCGATGGCGGAAAAACGAGACTATTACGAGGCGCTCGGCATAAACCGAAGCGCCTCGGACGACGAGATAAAAAAAGCGTTCCGAAAGCTCGCGAAGCAGTATCACCCGGACGTGAATCCAGGCGACAAAAGCGCCGAGACGCGCTTTAAGGAGATAAACGAGGCGTATGAGATACTGTCCGATTCCGAGAAAAAGGGCCGTTACGACGCCTACGGGCACGCGGGAGTCGATCCGAATTTCGCCGCGTCCGGCGGCGGCTTTTCGGGCTTCGGCGACCTCGGTGACCTCGGAGATCTTTTCGGCGCTTTCTTCGGCGGCGGGCGAAGCGGCGCGTCGTCCGCAACCGCGCCGAGGCGCGGCGGGCGCGTCACGGCGTCCGTCACGATAAGCTTTGAGGAAGCGGCGTTCGGCTGTGACAAAGACATCGAAATTTCGCGCGTCGAGGAATGCGAAAACTGCTCCGGCTCCGGCGCGAAGCCCGGGACCTCAGCCGAAAAATGTACGGAATGCGGCGGCTCCGGCGTCGTCACACAGGCGCGGCGCACGGCGTTCGGCGTTATGCAAAGCACAGCCGAGTGCCCCAAATGCGGCGGGCGCGGAAAAATCATACGCACCCCGTGCGAAAAATGCCGCGGAGCCGGGCGCGTGCGCCGCCGCAGGAGCGTTACTGTAAAAATCCCCGCCGGGATCGACTCCGGGCAGGCGATAAATATGCACGGGCAGGGCGACGCGGGCATAAACGGCGGCGGCGGCGGAGATTTATACGTCGGCGTGTCGGTCCGCCGGCACGAGATATTCGAGCGCGAAGGGACGTCCGTACTGCTCGAAATGCCGATCTCTTTCACAAAAGCGGCGCTCGGCGGCGAGGCCGAAGTGCCGACGCTCGACGGCAAGGTAAAATACACGATCCCCGAGGGTACGCAGACGGGCACTACGTTCAGGCTGCGCGGCAAAGGCATCCCCAGCCTGCGCGGCGGCGGACGCGGAGATCAGCTCGTCACCGTCAGGCTCAAAACCCCTACACATCTCACAAAAGAACAAAAAGAACTGCTGCGCCAACTCGAAGGCATAACAGCGGACAGCGAGCGCGAGCACGGCAAGAAGAAGAAAAAGAAGTGACGCTTATCTTCATTACTTAAACGTCCGTGCCGCGCCTGCGGCGCGGACGTTTGATTTAACGTGCGTGCGCGCACGGAGTACGCGCCAAAGGCGCGACGAGGCGGTCCCCTTTGGATTTTCCCCCGGGACGCAGGACGGGGGAACGATTCCCGTCCGTAGGGGTTGTCGCGCCTGCCGCGCGATAGCGCGGCGTGATTGCTATAGCGACCGGCTTTGCCGGTCGATGCGACGTCATTGTTATGGCGCGCCGGCAGGCGCGACGTCCCCACCGCCCCGCCGTTCCCAATGGGGCGCCCGCCGCGCAGGCGAAAAAAGCGTTATAAATAAGCGCAAAGCGTACCCGCAAGCACGGTAACATACATCCGAGCCGTACCGGCGCGGCGAAAAAAATGCGCTTGATATATTTGAGAGTATGGTGTATGATGATATGCACAAAATATTTTTATCAGGAGGCTTTCGATATGGGCAAATTTGATGACCTTGTGTTCAAAATTCCGGTAGAA
>JAISAA010000018.1 GCA_031266955.1 Oscillospiraceae bacterium
GCCGCCATAGACAATGCCATTGCGGACGCCAGTATGATCGACAGTAATTTTTTCATGGTTACGATTCTCCTTTTGATAAATATGCCGCTTAATTTTGCACGGTGATGATGAGCGCCGCCGCTTGCTTGCCCTGAAATTCCTTTGTGTCCGGGTCATAGGCGTTCAGGTAAGCCGTCGCGTTGTAGGAGCCCGCCTTCAGCGCTTTGGTGAGAGCCGCGTTGTCGATGTGCTGATCGGGGAGTATGCCTCCCGAATCGTAGATCAGCTCGTCTGTGTCGTCGAGGAAGATTTGCACGACCATCGGGTAGATGTTATAGCTCGGGTTTTCGATGCCGAGATTCCCTTTGGCTTTCCCGTTCTCGAACACCGGGCGCGCGTTTATCTTAAAGCTGAAATACGCGGCGTCGGCGGCTATCTGCATCTGCTCTAAAATCTGTTCCGGGGTCATATTGGACAGATGTCCGTCGTCTGCGCCGCCTTCGCCGGGGAACAGATTGCCCGCCACAATGGGAGCCGGCGGGGGGGATCGTTCCCACGGGAACCGTAAAAGCCCTTGCCACCGCAGCAGCGATATGGTCAGCGCCGACGCCGCGAGCACCGATAGAGCCAAAATGACCGAAAGGCGCTTTTTGCGGGATGCCGTCTCTGTTCGTTTCATTTTCATCACCCCTGTTCATTATATTCCGCGAGTTGTATTCCGTGTTTGCGCGGCGAAAAATAGGATACGCCCGCGCGCGGACGGTCTACGGCTGCGACAGCCCGAATTTTAAGACGAGAAAGTATTCGGGACGTCTGACCGTGCTGAAAGCTCCGTTGTATTTGCCCGAAAACGTGAAGTAATAGGTGTCGTCGGCTTCTCCGAAGCCTTGCAGCGTACAAAGCGGCTCGTTTATGGAGCTGCTGATTTCCAGATAATCAGTCATACCGGTGCCGAGAGATGCGCCCGTGCCTTCAAGCTTCAATTGGAGCCCGTTGGCGCCCGGAGGATCTTTCGTGAGAGTCAGCTCGTCTCCGTCGATCTCGTCAAAACCGTCTACTGTGACGGACGCGGTGTTCTTGCCGTTGTTTTTGATGTGATACACCGGGGCCGTGATGTCGCCCGCGTCCGTATCGAACGCCGCGAAAATGAGCTTTACCGGCACAGATACGTTGATCTCAAACGGAGCGTGAGTAAAGGCGCGGCTGTCAGCACCGCTTTCGTTTTCTATGACGAGCAGGAGGTTGTATACGGTTTCAGCGGACAGACCTTCGAGCCTGTAATTCGTGAAGCCCGCGTCGCTGTAAGCCCCCGGCGTGAGAGCCTCGGAATGGGCGGCGGTTTCGGGAGAGCCCGCGTCTATGGGGGACGTATCCCAGTATAGCGTCACGCTGTCTATCGCGATGTTCGTCGCCGTGCTTTCGTAAAAATCCGCGCTTATGAGCGCCGCCGTGTCGTCGTCCTCATCCGCTGCAGAGCTCGCCGACTCGATATACGGCAGGGTGGCGAACGGGATGGAGCCGCTCGTAAAGTTTTGTGTGCCGCCGAAGATATCAATATTGAGGTAGGTCGCCATATGGTACCGCGTGTTGGGCTCCAAGCCCTCTACGGTCTCTGTTTTGGGGCTGGCGGCGGTTTGCTCCGCCCACAGCTTTGTACTTATATCCCCGGTCAGTGCGCCGGTTTCGCTGTTTTTGGAATTGGAGTACCGGAAGCCGCCCTCGCTGAGCGTCGCGCCGTAGGGCAATGCGTGCCCTGTACTTGTGAAATCCGCGCGGTTGGCGGCGCCGTCCTTTTGTATATTCATCACGGACGGGGAGCCGGCTACGGAGTTGAGCTTTACGCGTTGCAGTGTTCCGGGATTTTTTACAGAGCCGATCAGCGGTGAGCCGTTGTCATAGCGGGTCACGAAGCCTAACGGAACGCTGCTTGCGGTGTCGATAGCCCACATACTGTCGCTTTGTTCTACAGTTTTATTTGTCGTATACGCGAAGCTGCGGTATGTGTTCGGGAGCTCCAGCGTGTTTGCCGCGTTGATCTGGTCGTTTTCCGTATAGACGTTTAGCCGGGTGGCGGCGCCTGTGAGGACGGAGGGTTCTTCCCCCGCGCCGAAATACGCGTTGACGTAGTATCCGTCGCCGCTGTTTCCGGGGGCTTGGATCGCCGGATAGTCGGAGGTATACGAATACGCTTTGACCGATGCCGCAGATGCGAGCGCGAGCGAGACCGCGCCGCCGCCGTTGATGCCCGCGCCGCTGCCGCCGTTGCCGCCGATACCTGCGCCGCCGTTTGTTCCGGCGCCGCCCACTGCGGTAATATTGCCGCCGTTGATGTTGATTTTCCCGCTCAGGCCGCTATCCCCGCCGCCTATGCCGGCGCCGCCCGCGCCGCCTTTTGCGGTAAGGCTCCCGCCCCCTCCGTCGGCTGTGTCGATGGTGAGGACTGCGGCATTGTCCATATTCAGCTCATTGGGGCGCGACACGCTCAGCGCGGCGTTGTTTCCGGCGCCTGTTGCGCTTTGCGTCAGTGTGTTGTCCCCGTCGAGGAGTAGCTCAAGCGCCGTTGTCGCCGACGCGCTCGCTTTCACGGAGAATACGGGCACGTCGTCGGTCTCACACCTCACATTGATTTCCCGGATCATGATCGTCACGGTCAAGCCGCCGTTCACGACGATGTTCTGAAAGATGGACGTGCTCGGGTCGTTGCCTCCGGACTGTATGATGGTGTACGGCGAGCCCGCGCTTGAGTTGATAGTGAGTGTCTGGTTGGGCGAACTGCCGCTGACCGTATACCCCGTACCGTCCGTATCCGTCTCGCTCAAATCTATGACCGTGTGCGCTGGTGTCTTGAACGAGACAACGGGGCTGTAGACGATGCCGCCGACAAAGTTAGTGTTCAGATAAGCCTGCGCGTAGTAGACCGTGTCCGGCGCCAGACCAAAGACATATTTGCTTACCGCCGACGATGTGAACGGGCCGGCATCCCATGGCACATCGACCGCG
>JAISAA010000043.1 GCA_031266955.1 Oscillospiraceae bacterium
GGATACATAAAAATGAAAAACGAATTTATTAAGCGCCGCCGCGCCGTCCGGGACGAAGCGCCGGAAGCGGCAAAAATGAAATCCGAGGCGAAAATCGGCGGAAACGTCAAAAAAAGCGCAGCCGCGCTGCTGATTGCGGCGCTGTGCGCGTCGGCGTTCGCCTGCTCAGCTTCGACAATGGACTCTGCGAACAGCGTTCCCGGTGATTTTGGATCATCATACAAAGACGCGCTGTCTTCGGTGTACGCTCCGGCGCCGGAGATCGGCTACACCTCGGAGGAAGCCCCCGCCGCCGCCGGCGGTTTTGGCTCGCTGCCGGTCACGGCTCGACCGGCCGAAGCATTCGCAGAAAAAATCATATACTTGGCGAACGCTGGTATCGAGAGCGTTGAATTCGACACGTCGCTCGAAGCGCTTTCCGAAATGATCTCCAACTACGGCGCGTTCATCGAAAACTCCAACGTCAGCGGCGCGGATTACGCCTCCGAATTTTACGGACGCAATCCGTACCGCTCGGCGAGCTACACTATCCGCGTGCCGCGCGAAAATTTCGACGCGATGCTCGAAGCCCTCTCAAAGCTCGGAAACATTACGTACCGCTCGACAAACGCCGAGAACGTCACGGAGCAGTATACGGACGCCGAATCGCACCTGAAAGCGCGCCGCATCGAGGAAGAACGCCTGCTCGCAATGCTCGAAAAGGCCGACACCGTGGAGGATATGATAGCCATAGAATCCAAGCTGTCTGAGGTGCGCTATGACATTGAGAGCCTGACCTCGCGCCTCACGAATCTCGACAACCGCGTAAATTACAGCGCGGTCTACGTAAACATCAACGAGGTCGAAAAACTGACGCGGCAAGAACCGATACATCTTTCCTACGGGCAGCGCATCGCCGAGGGACTGAAACAGACCCTGCGCGGCGTCGGCAATTTCTTCACGGAGGCGCTGCGCCTGTTCGTCGTAAATCTTCCGGTGCTTGTGCTGCTCGCAGTTGCCGTCATCATCGCGGTCGCGATCAACCGGCGCGTAGTCAAACGGCGCGGAAAACGCGAAAGCGCGGCGTCCGGCGACAATTCGGACGACAAGCCGGGCGATCAATAAAGCAAAGGAAGCCTTCAAATGCCTGAAAACGCAAAAGAAAATGCCGGCGACGACATAACTCTCGACCTGCTGCCGCGCGACGGGGAGCGCGCTCTGCTGGAGCTCTCCAACGGAAACCTCGTCGTCGCGCGGTCAGACAACGATTTTCTGTACATCGCAGAGCTTAACGGGCAGTTTCATATGTTCACGCACACTCCCGGCGCGTCCGGCGGCGGACAGCGGCAGTTCCCCAAAAACGAGAAATATTTAGCGTCGGTGCGAAAGCTTGCGGAGCTGTCGGACTCTATGTACGTGTGCATATTCGACAAGACGATGAATCTTTACGGCGTCCTGCAAAGCGCCGAGGACGGCATTTTGTCAATGTTCCCCGGAAACGACCGCGACGGCGACGCGGACGTTGAATTTTTGCCGTGGGATAAATCGGCTGCCGGCGATGCGCCGAAAACGCAAAACGGCGGGAATCCGCCGCCGGACGACAGCGCCCCCGGCAGCGACTTCCCGAGCGAACATTTTGACGATTTATTTGACGTGGAGTAGACGGATTATGATCTTCGATAAACGCGCGCCGTTCCCACTACAATTTATAGTGCCGTTTATAGTGCCATTTGCGGAGTCGATTGGCACTATATTTTTGCCGTTGGCGGTCAGCGCCTTATTGTTATCGCCTATTTCAGAGTATCCCCAAATCATATTCATATTGTTCCACGAACAATTTTACAAGCTCCTGTTTCTTTTTCCAATACCTTTTCGCCTCTTCCGTCTTCATCGGTTCCACTTCAAGTGTTTTATAAGATTTCTTAATAAAAAATTTTTATTGACCTCACATTATTGCTATGCTGTTCCGCTCCATTGAAGTGTTTTTTACGACGTAAACAGCGAATAAAACGTCTTGAACGTATTCTCCATCCCCTCGGCGAGGGGCGTATACTTGAAGTCGAAAACGGAAGCGAATTTTTCGCCGCTGATGAGGTAATCCTCCGTCGCCGGGAACGGCATCGGGATATACTCGCGCGCGGCCTCCGCGACCGTGAGCTCGCGCGTTTCAAACGCGCCGCCGTTGTAGCGCTCAAAATCGCTTATCAGGCGCGTGCAGTTGATTTTTTCCGGCGCGGCGAGATTGAAAATCTCGTTATAAGCGCGCTTGTCGCCCGCCATGGCGATGAGCGCGTTCGCGACGTCCTTTACGTAGACAAGGCTGAAGCTCGCCGTCGCGTCCGTCGGGACGGGTACGACGTGATTGCGCGCTATGAGCTCGACGTACCACGATTCGCGCGAATTATAATTATACGGCCCGTAAATAAACGTCGGCCTCAGGATCGTAAAGCCCATCCCCAGACGCCCGGCGGCGTCAACAAGCTCTTTTTCAAGCAGCAGCTTGCCGCGCGCGCCGTCCGGCGCCGTATCAGGCGATAAATCCGGCGCAATATCCGGCAGCAGCGGGGCGTTTTCGGTTTTTATCTCGCGGAAGGACGGGTCGTACACGTCGGCTGTTGAAATGTAAATATACTGCTTCACCCGCGGCGCGAGCGAAAGCGCCAGCGGCGCTATCTCTCCCTCGTCATACGCGCAGAAGTCCACAAGCGCGTCGTATTCCAGATCAGGCGCGATGCGACCGAGCGCGCGCGCCGAGTGCCTGTCGCACTTGTATTCCGTGACGTTTTCAAGCCCGTCAAGCGGAAGCTTTCCGCGATTTATAACGTGCAGCTCAATTTCGCCCGTCTGCGACGCGAGAATTGAGAATACGCGCCCGACGAACATACTCCCGCCGATAACGAGCACCCGTTTTTTCAAGCCGAACCGCCCCCTGCCTGCTTTATCATTTACCGTATTTATCGCCCGCGGCGCGCGCCGTCAGCGCCGCGATTTAAGCCGCTTTATGCGCTCGCGGTATTCCGTTTCCAGCTCTCCGCCCCCCGACAGCGCGCGCAAGGCTTTGTAAGCCGTTTTCGCGGCGTCGAGCGCCGCTTTTTTATCGCCGAGCGTCTCGCACACGGTCGAAAGGTTGCTGACAGCCGAAACGTATTCCGCGCTTCCGCCCAAAAAGCTCTTTGCCGCCCGGGCGGCATTTTCATAGGCCTCGCGCGAGGCTGCGTAGTCGTCCTTGTGATACTTCACCGCGGCGAGCGTCGCGTATACGGCTGAGCGCTGCGGGCTTTGATCTTTTATCTTATCGAAAAGCTCTATCGCCTCCGACGCGAATTTTTCGGCGGCGTCGTACTCCGTCATACGGTATTTTAACGCGGCGAGCCGGCTCAACGCCTCGGCGAGCTCTATTTCTCCGCCGGCGCCGCCGCTTATCAGGTCATACGCTTTTTTTTCGTATTTGTAAGCCTTTTTCAAATCCTCCGCCGCCTGATACGACAATGAGAGGTTCGCCAGCGCCCCGGCGAGCGCCTTGTCGTCGCGCGGCTGCCGCGCCTCGAGCAGCTTCACCGCGTCAAGAAACAACTCCGCGGACCGCGCGTGCTTTCCGGTGCTCCGCAGCAGCCCGGCGTGATTCATCAGCAGGTCCGAATAGTCCGCCGTGTCCTCCCGGTGGAACGCTTTCAGCGTATCAAGCGCTTTCACGTAGGCGTCCGACGCCTCGTCAAGGCGCGACACGCCGCG
>JAISAA010000111.1 GCA_031266955.1 Oscillospiraceae bacterium
TTTGAAATACCGGGCGGCCAGTACACAAATTTACAGCCGCAGGTCGTCTCCCTCGGACTCGGGGACAGGTTTGAGGAAGTAAAGGAAATGTACAAGACCGTAAACGATATGCTCGGGGACCTTGTCAAGGTCACGCCGTCGTCCAAGATGGTCGGCGATTTGGCGATATTTATGGTGCAAAACAGCCTCACGCCGGATAATATCGCTGAGCGCGGCGAGGCGCTTACGTTCCCGGATTCTGTGGTGAGCTATTTCAAGGGGATGATGGGGCAGCCGGCGTGGGGCTTCCCGCCGGAGCTTCAGCGCGTTGTGCTGAAAGGTGAAGAGCCCATCACCTGCCGCCCCGGAGAGCTGCTGCCGCCCGCGGATTTCGACGCGGCGCGCGAGGAGATGCGCGGCTTTCTGCCGGAGCCGACGGAGCGGGACGTCATTTCCTGGTGCATCTATCCGAAAGTCGTGCGGGATTACTGCGAGCACGTCAGCGAATACGGCTATATAGCCGGTCTTGCGAGCCATGTGTTTTTCGGCGGCCTGGATATAGGCGAGACGACGAAGCTCGACATCGAGGACGGAAAAACGCTTGTAATTAAATATATCGGGCTCGGCGACACGGACGAAAACGGTATGCGCACCGTGAATTTCGAGCTCAACGGTATGCGCCGCGAGGTATCGGCGCCCGACCCCGCCGCCGCGGACACCGTAAAGCACGTGCAGTTTGCCGACCCGGAGGACAAGAGCCACGTCGGGGCGTCGATCCCCGGAATGATAGCGAAGCTCGCCGTCGCGCCGGGCGACCGCGTGGAGGAAAATCAGGTGCTCGCCGTCGTGGAGGCGATGAAGATGGAAATAAATATCGCGGCGCGTATGGCCGGCGTTGTGGAAAAGGTTTTAGTCGGCTTGGGACAGACCGTTAAGGCGGGGGAGCTTATTGCGGTCATAAAATAGGGGAGTGCATTGATTTTTCGTTCAGGCAAATCGTTTATAGCTCGCAAAAAGCGCGCAGGATATTGAGCCCTGCGTTCCCGCTTTTCTCCGGGTGAAACTGCGTGCCGTAGACATTGCCGCGCGCGACGGCGGCGGTGAGCTCCGCGCCGTATTCCGCCGTCGCCGCCGTGTCCTCCGGCAAGCCGCCGGACAGCGCCGCGCCGTAAAACGAGTGGACGAAATACACGCAATCGCCCTCGGCGGTATACTTGAAAATCGAGATTTTTTCGCGGTTTTGCGGGAATTTAAGCGCGTTCCAGCCGATGTGCGGGATCTTATACCCACGGGGAATAACGGGCTCTATAGGCACGACAGCGCCGGGGATAAGGCCAAGCCCCCGGTGCTCGCCATATTCAAAGCTTTTGTCGAAAAGAAGCTGCATACCGAGGCAGATGCCGAGCAGCGGCTTGCCCGCCGCCGCGGTTTCGAGCACGGTATCACGTAATCCGCTTTCGCTAAGCTTCCGCGCCGCGTCGCCGAACGCGCCGACGCCGGGGAGAATAACTCGATCCGCGGCGAGAACCTCCGCCGCGCCGCGCGTCACAACGGCGCGCTCTCCGATAAATTCAAGCGACGAAAGCAGAGAAAATAAATTGCCCACTCCGTAGTCTATTATCGCGGTCAAGATTACATATCCTCCTGATTAAAATTTTTCGCGTGATTGGGAAGTGCGTCCGGACGGCGTGGGATAAAAATTGCGCGCTGGACAGCGCGTGGGCCATAATCTATTATCGCGGTCATAGCACACCTTTTGTGGACGGTATCTCCTCGCCGAGCCGTGGGTCGATAGCCGCGGCTTTTGCCAGCGCGCGGGCCGCGGCCTTGAAGCACGCCTCTATGATGTGGTGCGCGTTTGTCCCGGCGAGCTTTTTTATGTGCAGCGTTATGCCCGCGCGGCGCGTGAACGCGAGGAAGAACTCTTGCACAAGCTCCGTGTCAAAGCCGCCGACCTTCGGCGTGTCCGTCGGCAGCTCAAACTCAAGGTGTCCCCGCCCCGATATGTCGGCGGCGGCAAGCACGAGAGCCTCGTCCATCGGCAGCGTAACGTCGCCGTAACGCGCGATGCCCTCGCCGGAGCCTATCGCCTCGGCAAACGCGGCGCCCAGGCAGATGCCGATGTCCTCCGTGCTGTGGTGGTCGTCCACATATGTGTCGCCGGCGCATTTCACCGTGAGGTCAAAGCGGGCGTGCCGCGCGAGCAGCGTAAGCATATGGTCTAAGAAGCCGATCCCCGTGTCGATTTCGCTCTTGCCGGCGCCGTCGAGGTTTAGTGACAGCACAATATCCGTTTCAGTCGTTTTGCGCTTTATTTCCGCCATTCTCATACCTGTTTCAACCTTTCCTGTTATGGAATATAAGATAATGATTGCAATTTTTCAATCAGTTCATCTTTCTTTGTTTTACGGGTTTCACATTCCCATATAACCACGACTTTCCAACCAAGCGATTCCAGTGCTTTTTTGTTTAAGATATCTCGGTTTAAAGTTCGGTCTAATTTATCATTCCAAAAATCTACCATTGGTTGCCGGTCGAATTTTCGCTTTTCTACAAGAAGGGCATCCGTGCCAAAAACACCCGTGAACAAAAATCACCGTATTATATTTCGGCAGAACTATATCCGGATTTCCCGGCAGATCGCGTCTCTGCAATCGAAAACGATAACCCATGCCGTGGAGCAATTTCCGAACGCGGATTTCGGGCGTTGTGTTGGCGCTATGTACCTTTGACATGATTTCACTACGCTTTTGCGGGCTATACATATCAGACATAATCACTTCGCCTCAAACTCAATCCGCAAGCTCGGATCGGTTTCCGCCTTTGTAATAATTTCGTTGTATTTTTCTATAATTTCAGCTAATTTTGTATTTCTCGCCGTACCGTCAAACAGGCTGTGTTCGCTTACATTCGCAGATAGGAATTGCTGAATATCCCACACCTCAATCCGACCGTTTAAACCGGCGTCGGCTACCAAATCAAACATCGTTCTCACGCGTTCAAAAATCGTGATGATGATTGGGGAGAATCCGAACCGAATGTTGCCCCTACACTTTTCAATCAACAGTTCGCTAGGCATGGTCGTACAGTGCAGTATTATGCTACCAATCAAAAAACCATCGCCGCGATCCATTTGCAAATCATATGCAGACGCATTGTGTATCTGTATTGCCCTGTCTGGCAAAATCGTCGATATTACGGCTTCGACTAAATGACACAATAGCATTTCACGATAATTAACTTTCTTATTTTCTTCTTGTCGTTGCTTAGCTGCCGCAAATAAATCGTCAAATACAGCGCGAATTGAAACATTCGAATCGAAAACCAATTGAAAAGGTCGTGTATCAGAATATTCATATATACTTTTCAGATCGAACACAAATGCTGTTGCTTTTTCAGAATTAAGATGGTAATTTCGTTTTTTCATCAACCGAGTCAATTCCAGTAATGCCCTGATATCCTGAATGTCTGTTATTTCATTATCTGATTGAAAAGTGCAAAGTTTACGTATAATATTATCCATTCCTTTCTTTATGTCGTTCATACCGTCATTGAATAGTTTACTTGGACAACTGTTCGTTCAAGCCGTTTGAATTTCATCCCGCTATTGACTGGGTTGAATATATAACGATGATTTGGTTTTTGGGAGAAATTTTTCACAATGAACAAACAATAATTGCCCTTCAATTCGTTTGCGACAAAGTATTCTTTTTCCGTCATTATAATATTCCCGGTGTTTTGGTTTAAACCTTTCACTTCGACGCAGTAAAAACTAGAGCAATGAGATAATTTAAAATCAAATCCACAAGCAAGACCCGTCGTATCTTTTAACTTATGCTCTCGAAACTCATCTATTGCTGTGTATGTTGCCTTAAAATATTCTTCCGCTGCTTTTCCTGTTATCAAGCGTTTTGCAACACTTTCATTGGCATCTAATTTTATTATTGAAGAAATTTCTTTTTCCTCTTCATACTCGGGGATGAGAAAGCCCTTTATCAAATCCGTAAATGCGCCAAAATCAAGTGTATTGAAATTATTGAATATCGTCTTTGAGCGTGTCTTCAAGGGTCGTTGCCAACCCACACGAGGATTTCCGGGAAACAATCTATCGAATTCGTCACGATAATTCTTGACTGATGCAGGGCTTGAACCCAATGAATATCCAATTACATTAAATGCCTGCCACATACCGGAAAAGCCAAGAGCATTCAAGGCGTTTTTATCGAATTTTGCAATATACAATCCGGCTAATGTGGTTTTATCGGTTTTTGTCAAATACATTACATCAAAACCTCTACGGGGTTTACGGCGGCCTTGCTGTGCAGCCAATTGGATTGCATATCAGTCAATTCCGGCGGTATATCTATATCGCGTCTGACCGCAATGATAAACACGCGCGGTCTTGACTGTGGTACGAAATGAAACGCATTAAGCAGTATCGCGCCGCTTTTATATCCGAGCGCCAGTAAAGCATCGTGGAGCTTTGCATAGTTCCTTCCCTTGTTAACAGACAGCAATCCGGCGACATTCTCTATCAGCAAAACAGCTGGTCGATCCGGCATTTCCCGTAAAATACGGAGCCATTCCCAAAGAAGCCCGCTACGCGCCGCATCAATGCCGCCTAACGAACCCGCCAAAGACAAATCCTGACAAGGAAAGCTTGCCCATGACAGATGTGCGTGAGGCAATTCGACGCCGCTTATGTCCTTGATATCGCCTAAAATGAAGTGATCGCTTTTGAAATTTGAACGATATACGGCGGCTTTTTTTTCGCTTATATCGTTCGCCCATATGGGGCGGAACATCCCTTTTAACCCGTATGCAACCAGTCCGCTACCCGCGAAAAATTCGTGCATCATCCAAGGGGCGCGGGATAAGTCAACGGGTTTGGAATTAACCTGTATCACCTTACTTCACTTCCTCGTATCAGACAAATCGCTAATACAATGTATAATAACACATCCGGCAAGAATTCGTCAAGAAAATTTTTTGCTCATATTTCGCAAAATACGTGCGGGACACTCGGCGCGCCGCCGCTTTTCTCCGGGTGAAACTGCGTACCGAGGCTTTCCCGTCTATGAGAGTTCTTTACGCGCCCTGAGTATATCTTCAACCGCGCCGATAAAGGCGCGCATTTGTTCCGCGGCGCCCACAGTTATTCTCAGCCGGTCCCGCGCGCGCTCCCGCCCGAGCGCTCTCGCGAGAAAGCCGCGCTTCCGCAGCCCCGCGAGCAACTCTGCGCCCGATACATCGGCGTGCCGCGCGAAAACAAAATTGGCTTTCGAGTCTGTCGTTTCAAAGCCGAGCCCGCGCAGAGCGTTTTGCGTATAGTCACGCGCCGCCGTGATCTCGCTCCAGCGCGCTTTGTAATACGCGTCCTCGCCGAGCGCCGCCGCGCCGGCGGCAAGCGTCATTGAGTTCAGATTGTAAGGGTTAAAACAGTATCTGACGGTTTCAAGATCGTGTATAAGCTCCGCCGGGCCGACGGCGTAACCGAGCCGGGCGCCCGCTAAAAAGCGCGACTTGGAATAAGTCCGCGTGACAAGGAGGTTTTCGTATTTCGCCGTGAGAGGGATCGCGGTCTCGCCCCAAAAGTCGGCGTAGGCTTCGTCGATAATTACGACGTTTTCGGGATTTGACTCCGCGACGCGGGCGAGGTCGTCTATCGGCAGCGTCTCGCCCGTCGGCGCGTTCGGATTCGCCAGGACGATGTTTTTGCCAAGCTCGATGTAATCCTCAGTCCGGATTTTCAACGATAAATCAGTCTGTATCTCCGTATACGGGATGTTGTACAGCGAGGCGAAAACGGGATAAAAGCCGTAAGTGACGTCCGGGAACGCAAACGCGCTTTCCGCGCCGCCGAAAGCCGCGAACGCGAACGCGAGCGTTTCGTCAGAGCCGTTGCCGAGCGAAATATTTTCCGGCGAAACTCCGTGATAAGCTGCGAGCGCCGCGCGAAGCGCCGTGCCCTCGGGGTCGGAATACAGATTCAGCCTTTGCGCGGCGTTGGCCGCGGCGTCGACGACGCTTTGCGGCGGCGGGAACGGCGCTTCGTTTGTGTTGAGCTTTATCAGCTTCGCCCCGCGCGGCTGCTCGCCCGGCGTGTACGGCGTGAGAGCTCGGCGCTCCGCGCTTAGAAAGCGGCTCATTTTGCGCTCCCGCATTCCCCGTCCGCGCCGCCCGCAAGCCTTTTGGCTATAGAGCGCGCGTGCGCGGAGAGCCCCTCAAGCTCGGCGAACGCGATAACGTCCCGCCCGACGTCATTCAGTGCGTCCGCGCCGAAATACGTGAAAGACGAGCGCTTTATAAAATCGTCAACGGACAGCGGCGAGGCAAACCGCGCGGTGCCAAGCGTCGGCAGAGTGTTGCTCGGCCCGGCGAGATAGTCTCCCAGCGCCTCCGGCGTGTGCTTCCCGAGAAAGATCGAGCCGGCGTTTTTAACGCGCGTGAGATGGTCGAACGCATTTTCCATAAAAATCTCTAAATGCTCAGGGGCTATTTCGTTCGCGATGTCGATAGCCTGCGCGATAGATTCTGATATTATGATAACGCCGTTGTCCTCAATGGATCTCCGCGCGATATTATGCCTCGGGAGCGTTTCGAGCTGCCGCTCGAGCTCTTGCGCGACGAGCCCGGCGAGCGCGCGGGAAGGCGTTATCAGCACGGCGCGGGCGCGTTCGTCGTGCTCCGCCTGGGCGAGCATATCCGCCGCCGCGAGCGCGGGGTCGGCGGACGAATCGGCTATTATAAGCACGTCGGACGGCCCGGCCATCATGTCGATGCCCACCTGCCCGAACACCTGCCGCTTCGCCTCCGCGACGTAAGCGTTTCCCGCGCCGACGATCTTATCAGCGCGCGGAACCGTTTCCGTTCCGTAAGCGAACGCCGCGACGGCCAGCGCCCCGCCAAGCGTGAATACCCTATCCACCCCGCCGATCTTCGCGGCGGCAAGGATATGCTTGTTTTTTACTCCCCTGCCGCTCCCCGGCGGCGTCGCCATTATGAGCTCATTGACGCCCGCGAGCTTCGCCGGAACGGCGCTCATAAGCGCGCAGGACGGATACGCCGCTGAGCCGCCCGGCACATACATAGCGACGCGCGCTATCGGCGTAACGCGCTGCCCCATCACCGTCCCGTCCGCCCCGCGCGAGACAAAATCGCGCCTTATCTGATTGCTGTGAAACGCGCTGATATTATCTCGCGCGCGCTCGAATATCCGCAAAACGTCCGGCTCCACGGAGTCCACCGCGTCGTCCCATTCCCGGCGCGACACCTCAAACTCCGACAGCTCCGCGCCGTCAAGCCTTCGGCTGTGTTCGCGCAGAGCGTCGTCCCCGCGCGCGCGCACATCGGCGATTATCTCCGCCACGGCGGAGGAAACGTCGGGCATGGAAACGCTTTGCGGCCTCAGCACGGACGCGTCGGCGTCTTTATAGTCGATGATTTTTATCATTATAGCAGAACCGTCCTTAGAATTAAAATTACGCGCTACGGATTGAAATTACGCGCTGCGCGCGATGCGGCAAAGCCGCACTTCGTCTTAACAGACTTCCGGCTTAATTATCGTGGCCCGCACGCGCATCGGCAACGCGCGAGATTTTTTCGGCCAGCGCCGAGGCGGCGCCGTGCTTGAACTTATAGCTCGTCTTGTTCGCTATCAGCCGCGCGGAAACGGGGCTTATTTCCTCTTTTACGACAAGCCCGTTGGCGTTCAGCGTCGCGCCGGTCTCAACTAAATCGACTATCACGTCGGCAAGCCCGAGCAGCGGCGCGAGCTCGACGGAGCCTTTCAGCTCAATTATATCTATCTCGCGGTTCTGCCCGTCGTAATAGTTCTTCGCGACGTTTACGAATTTTGTAGCGACGCGAAGCGTCCCGTCGCGCGTGTCGGTAAATTCCCCGCGCGCGGCGACGGCGATACGGCACAGCCCTACGCCAAGGTCGGCGAGCTCATAAACCTCCGGCGCGCTTTCCAGCAGAATATCGCTCCCGGCGACGCCGATGTCCGCGGCGCCGCGCTCTACATAGATCGCCACGTCGGACGGCCTTACCCAGAAATACCGTACGCCCGCCTCGCGGTTCTCAAACATCAGCCGCCGCGTGTCGTCCAAAATCCCGGCGCAGCCAAAGCCCGCCCGCTCAAATATCCCGTACACAGTTTCCCCAAGTCTGCCCTTCGGCAACGCTATATTCAGCATTCCGTCTCGCGGCGCCTGCCCGTCCGGCCCCTCCGCGCGCTCGAGCAGATCGGCGTAAACGGCAAAGCCGACGGCGCCCTGCCGCCGCCCGAATTTGCTCATAAGCCCGTCGTATCTGCCGCCGGACAAAACGGCGTCCGGAATGCCCTCTGCATAGCCCTGAAACATTATCCCGTCGTAATAGCCCATATCGCTGACGACGGAGAAATCGATCCTGATATCCGCATCCGGGCGCAGCGCTTTTACTCCACGCGCCACCTCCTCAAGCTCCCGCGCCGCGCTGTCGGTCTTATCGTCGACCGCCAGCGCGCGGAGCTCCGCAAGCGCCGCGTCGAGCGGTCCGGACAGCGAAACAAGCTTTAACAGCGCGCGCTCCGCCCCGGCGCCGTAACGCGACGCGGCGCGCGATATTTCCGGTAAATTCTTTTCTCCGACGCGGCGCAAAAGCTCCGCCCGCGCGTCCGGCGGCAGCCCGAGCCCGTCAAAGAGCCCGCCGAGAAAGCCCATATGCGAAATATCGATGCAATTGCGCGCCGAAAGCACGTCCAGGCTTCTCGCCGCCAGCGCAATGACCTCGCTCATCTCCCCGGCGCCTATTTCCCCGAAACACTCAACGCCCGCCTGAACGCGCTCGCGCAGCTCGCTGCCGACGCGCCTGTACACGTTCTCGTTGTAATAAAGCCGCGTGACGCCCTTGGACCCGCTTTTCGTGTTCTTTACGATAGAAAGCGTCACGTCCGGGCGCATCGCCATAAGCTTACCGCCCGGATTCGTGAACGTGATTATATCGTCGGAGCCGAGAAACGCTTTGTTCGCGGCGTAAAGCTCGTATTCCTCAAAATTGTTCATCTCGTACCGCGCGTAGCCGCTTTTGCTGAAAAGCTCGCGCAGACGCAGCACGGCGATCTCGCTTTTTTTGAAAATGTCGTCGGAAAAAATCATGTGTGAGTCCTTTAAGTAAAAATGCGCTTTGCGAATTTCAAAGCTGACCGATTATAACACACGGCGGCGGCTTAATACAAATAAATTTATCTTTTCGTCCGGCGGACGTTTCTCCTTTGATGAGAATTGTGGATAAAACTGTGGACAATGTGTATAACTATTAGTTTAATAATCCGCAAATACGGGTAAGAAAGCCGCATTGAGGGGGTGAAAATGTAAAATATTTTTTCAAACGCGGAAGCTTTTACCGTTAAATCTTGCACGGAACGATAAATTTTGCAGCGATTTTCCGTTGCAAAACGGGCGCATACGGTTTGCGGCTCAATGTTATATACAGTTTGTTATAGAAATAAGCGCCGCCTGTCAGCGGCTTAGACAGCAAAGCGGCGCGTCCGGAAAGGACGCGCCGCTTTGTGTGTGCGGGGGGGGTGAGGGTTAATATAGGGCTCAGGTGCCGCTGGCTTCGACGCCGGGCATTTTTATTTCTTTCGCTGTGGACGCTGGGGCTGCTGTGGTGGGCGCTATGCGGACGAGGGCGATAACTTCTTCTTCGGTCGCGTTCGTAAACGTGTTTATATTGTCGGTCGTGACGTTCACATATTCGCCTTCGGCGATCTTAACTTGCATCTTGACAGTCAGTCCAGCTATTTTGGCGCCGTCCCACTTGACTGTGGTGGCGGGGGCGGTCTGCTGTTTGGCTATCGTCACGGACAGCGTCAGGGAGGCGGGCTTCGCCGTTTCTTCCGTCACGGGGGCGACGCGGATCTTTACGGATTGAACCGCGGAGGTCGCGGCGACTTCGGCTTCGCTCGTGAACGCCTTGTACGGATTGCTGGCGGAAAGCGTTCCTATCACGTACTCAAGCTTTGTGATGTCGGAATAAACAGAGCCTTCCGGCAGGATAAACTTTTCGTGTTCGTAATCGTATTTGATGCCGGCTGCCGTCGGGGTCGCGGGGCGGTCTGTTATTACAAGCTCGGTCAGCGCGGGGGAGGC
Source organism: Oscillospiraceae bacterium (assembly GCA_031266955.1). Lineage (GTDB taxonomy): Bacteria > Bacillota > Clostridia > Oscillospirales > Oscillospiraceae > JAIRRO01. The sequence goes on from JAISAA010000111.1 coordinate 10,116, forward strand.
GGGCTCTTTGCTCGTCGCTTTATAGCGGACGGCGATTTTAACTTCTGCCTTGTCGTTGGCGGGGATGAGGGAGGTTATGCTGGCGTTGTTGGTCAGCGCGGTCCAGCTTGCGTTGGCGAGCGGCACGCCGTCTTCACCAACGGATTTGGTGTACTCCATCGTGTTTGTGGAGCCGGCGAGCGTCTCGGTCGCGTAGTCCACTGTAATGCCGGTGGGCGCTGTTGTGGACGGCGGGAAGGTCACGGTTTTAATTTTTGAGGCGGGGGCGGTTGCCGATGCCGTTGTGCGGATGTGGACTTCGCCGCCGGCTTTCATGGTTTCGTCGGTGTTGTTGTAGACGACGGCGCGGGTCAGGATTTTAAGGCTTTCGCCGACTGAATTCCAGGTTGCGTCTTTGCTTTCGGGGTCAGTTGCTGTCGTCCACTGGAGTTTTTCGGTCATGCCGGTTATTGTGTCGCTCGCGGCGGCGTAAGCGGCGCTCGGCGCGGAGGCGCGGGCGGGGACGCTTACGGTGAGGGCGGCGGAGGTGAAGTTGCCGACGGGTTCTCCTCCTTCGCCTTTTTCAACAGCTTTCTCGCGGAACTTGAAGCTCTGCGAGGACGTGCCGGGGATTACGGCGAGGTCGGCTTCCGTGGGGTCGCCACCTGACGTTTTAGGCACGGCGGCAAATACTGTCGAGCTGCCTATTGCGTACTCAAGCGTTTTTGTGTTTGTGATTGTGTCCGTCAATCCGTCAAACTTTACTGTGTCCTTGGACGGCGTAGCCGGGCGGGCGGGGATTTTGATTACGACTGACGCTTCGGAGGCGGGCTTGCCGTTGGCGGCTTTCAGGCGCACTACGATGTAGGCGTTGCCGCTGGCGGGAATTAGGCTCGTTATTTTCTTGGTTGTGGGGAGGGTCGCCCATTTGGTGCTGGACGTTACGCTGCCAGCTTCATCAGTAACTGCGTATTCCATCGCAGCGGTGTAGTCGGGCAGAGTTTCGTCCGTATAGTTTATGACAAAATCATCGTCAACTTCCGGTGCTGTGATTTTGGCGGGGATGGTTACGGTTTTTTCCTTGGACGCGGGGACTGTCGGTGTGGCGGCTGTGCGGATATATACTTTTATTTCGCTGCCTGCATATCCTTCGGCTGTAAAGACGGAGCGGGCCGCTGTGGCGCCTTCAAACAGCGAATCTGTATATGTTCTATTCGCTTCCGCTGTGTCCCATTCGAGTTTGGTTGAAACGCCGGTTATGGAGTCGGTCGCCGCGGCGTAGGCCGGGGCGCTGGGGGCGGCGGGGCGGGCGGGGATCGTCACCGCGAACGTTGCGGAGGCGAAGGACTCTTCCGCGACAGCCGGGACGCGGAATTTCACGGACTGGGAGGCTGCGCCTACTTTGACCGTGTTTTCGTAATCAACGTCTCCGTTAAGAAGCGCGTAATCGTCCTCGCCGGGGAGAAGGAACGCAAGCGCGTCGTCCTCCGCGGTCGTGTCGAATTTCTCTGTCTCCGCGTCGAACCATATGACGGCTTTTGTCGGCGTTAAGGGGCGCGGGTCGATTGTCACTTCAACGGGGTCGGAGGCGGGGCCTGTCACGGCGCTGGCTTTGACGCGGATGTTGAGCTTTAGCTCGTCTTTGTTCGCAGCCGGGATCATGGACGTTATGTTAAGGCCCGTGGCGGGGAAAGTGACCCAAGTTTTCTTGTTGTCTTTGCTGTATTCGTAGGCTTTGGTGTTATCGTTCGCCGTCAGTAGTTCAGTTTCGTAATTGATTGGGAAATCGTCCGCTTCAGGCTTGTCATTTTCCGCGGCGGGGAGGGTCACTTGCTTGGCGTGGGAGGCGGGGGCTGTGGTTGTGGGGGCTGTGCGGACGTAGAGGAACGACTCAGACTCACCGGTCCAGTTTTCGTTAGCGGCTCCGAGCAGCACGACGAGATCGGCGCGGGTTATTGTTGTGCCGGAGAGGGTTTTCCACTTGGCTGTTTCGAGGGCAAGAAGCTCGGCGGCGGTTGTTCCTTTTTCGCCGAGGGCGATTTGCATTTTGTTGGTTACGCCTTTGACGGAGTCGGTCGCGAAGTCGTACGCGGGGGCCGTCGGCGCGGCGGCGCGCAAGGGAACGGATATGTTTATGGGGGTGGCAGCGAAAGATGTTTCTGCTACCGCGGCTTTGCGGATGGAGAAAGTTGTCGCGGCGGTGGCTTTGCTGGTGTCAAGTTCGTGATCCGTGAATTCCGTCCAGGCGGTTATGCCGGTTTTGTATTCATAGGTGCCTTCGGAGGGGACGATGATCTTCTCTTGCGCGCTGTCGTATTTTATCCCGGTCGTCGGCGTGGCTTTGCGGGAGAAGATGGAGAAGCTGGTTATTTCATCAGTCTCTTTGTCGCGGAATTTTATAATGACGTTGGAGGAAGAAATCAGGCTTGAGATGTCAAGTGTGTCGCTCCACACGTCTTTCCACGTGTTTGTGCTGCCTGTGCTGTATTCATATTCGCCGGTCATGGAGGACTCTATGGTTTCCAGCTCGTAGTCGATGTCGCTGTCTTCCACCGCCAGCGCGGCTGTGCCGAGCGTGAAAACCGTCGCCAGCGTCAGAACGAGAACAAGAGAAAATCTGAATGCTTTTTTCAAATTGATACACTCCTTTACTATAAGCGGGTGGGACGAAGTTTCCTCCGCCCCGCGCGCTTATTATTTTGTTTAGCCGAGCATTTGCAGAACGCCCTGCGGGAGGGCGTTCGCCTGCGCGAGCATTGCTGTGGAAGCTTGGAACAGGATGTTCATCTTCGTGAACTGGGTCATTTCCTTCGCCATATCGACGTCGCGGATGCGGCTCTCGGCGTTGGTGAGGTTCTCGGCGGAGATGTCGAGGCTGTTTTGCGTGTACTCTAAGCGGTTCTGGACTGCGCCAAGCTTGCTGCGCTCGGTTGTGACATAGCTGAGCGCGGTGTCGAGGCGGTCGAGGAGCGGGTTGATATTGCGACCCGAAATATTCAGGACGCTGATAGTTGTGCCGCTTCCGTCACCCGCGCCGATGCCGAGTTTTTTGGTGTCCATCGAGCCGATGGAGACTTCGATACCTTGACTCGCATTCGCGCCAATTTGGAAGTAGAGCGCGGGGTTTTTATCCGCTGCGTCGTATAATGCTTGCGCGGTGATGAGGCTGCTTTGCGCGGCTCCGAGCTCTGAAGCCATATCCACAAGCCCGACTCCCACGTAAGAACCTCCGCCATTCACAGCGTCGTCAACTGTTTGTATTGCGGTTTCCCAAGCTGATCGAGCGGCCTCTAAGCTTCCAGTAGAACTAACCGCGGCACCAACTGTGGCTGCGTACATATCAGCTTCCGATGTAACTATAGAAGACCCGGAAACCGCTCCACTCAACGCTGTATAAAGACCATCCAAAGCAGCTACGTCTGCGCCGACAGTGCCGGCAGAAGCAATCACGTCGGTTGTAGTAACAGATTCAAGAACTGATGTTTTACCAAGAGCCGAAATTGCCGACATAAGAGCGGCCGCAGCATCAGCAACACTTGAATCGCCGGAATTTTCAAGCTGCTTTAACGCTTCACTTACATCGGTATCCCAAAGGACATTGCTGAAAGTGTCACGTGCTTTTTGAAGTGACTCTTTTGCTATTTTTACCGACGACTCCGCCAGCAAATAATTCTCTTTAGCCGCTAAAAGCCCTGTTTTAGCGTCCACGAGCGATGTTGTCACAGTACCGTCCTTAGGCGTCGCCTCCTGTGAACCATTAAGCAAAGTCTTTTTGTTGAACTCAACGCGATTTGCCATAGCGTCGATCTCTTGCGCGAGCTGACTGATTTCGTCTTGAATCTTCTGACGGTCACTGGTGCCGAGCGCGTTTTGCTCCTGCGTGTCGTTCGAGGCGTACACTACGAGCTCGCGGATGCGCTGGAGCATATTGTCGATTTCCTGCATTCCTCCCTCAGCCGTCTGGATGAGGCTGGTCGCGTCCTGCGTGTTCTTCGACGCCATTGTGAGGCCGCGTATCTGGGCGCGCATTTTCTCGGAAATTGCGAGGCCCGCCGCGTCGTCGGCGGCGGAGTTGATGCGATAGCCCGAGGAGAGCTTCGCGATGGATTTCGTCACGCCGGCCTGATTGATGCCGTAGTAACGGTGCGCGTTCAGCGCGGGTACGTTGTTTTGGATTCTCATTTTTTACACTCCTTGAATTATATATCCGGACGATCCTTGACCGGAATTTGCTCTCGCGGATATCCAAAAAGGACGGGCGCGAGGCGCGGGGGATATTCATTAACGCTGTCGGATGTGCACCTCCGGGCGCGGTAATGACGAAAGATTTAATGTGCGTGCGGGCACGGGTAACGCGGCATTCGCCGCGACGGCGGGGGATGGAACGGCGGGCGGATTGCCATCCGCCCCTACGAGGGAACCACCCCGCCCCCTTGCGGGAGCACCCCTCCACCGGAGGGGAATGGGACGGAGGGCGGCGGCCCCTACGGGACGGGAAAACGTGCCAGCGTCCAAACCAACGGTGTAGGCGTCTCGATTCACCTTAGTCAAGAACGTTGCACCACCGAAAAGGTCGCATCCCGCGTCCCCCCTTTGAGGGGGTTTCCAAAGGGGGATCTCCCACTTTGGCGGTTCTTTCCCCCATTTCTTTCCGCAAAGAAATGGGGCGCCGCGCCGCGCAGGCGCAAATCGCAAGGGGTAACCATTGGGAATCGGGCGGATTACCATCCGCCCCTACGGACGGGGAAACGGCTCATCAGAGCTCCAAGATGCTTTCGGGTTCGCGCGGGCGCGAATCGCGGGAATCGAACCCTCTCTCGCTTACGGCGCGGCGAAGTATCGGAACGCTTTTCGGCGCTTCGATACCTACGTGAGAGACAGTCCCACCCTCGACGATTTTAATTTTAATATCGTCGCCTATTAAGATGTAGTCGCCATCCCTGACACTCAGCATAAGCACGTCGGCATACCTCCCTGTACGCTCTCGCTCGGTTTTCGGTATGTGCCGCTTGTTTCAGCTTGCCGTCCGGATATCACGGAATCCGTATTCCGTGATATTTGAAAAGGGCGGCTGACCTCGCGGCGCTCGAAAAAACTAAATATTTTCGCTTACATACCGTCTATGACTTTATTTATCGTGACGTTCAACGCAGAACTTTAGCGCCGGAAAAAAATTATTTTCCCCCGGCGTTGGTCGGTGTACCCTTTTTTAACGCTTCGGCCCCTGCCGGAGCGTATTTTTTGTGCTTTTTACGTTTTTTGCCGCCGACGAAGGCGCCGTCCGTCCCCAGCACGTCTTTTCGCGTCCCGTCAACCTACGTGAAGGCCTGACGCCCGCCCCCGACACATCTTTTCACGCGCTATTCCGTCGCGAAAAGAGCCCCTCACCGTCTTTTCGTGCTCTCTTCCGGCGTGCAAAGGCGGGTGTCCCGCCCCCGCCGCGGCTGTAAGCCGCCAATTTTTCATGCCGGAAACCGGCGCTTAAACTCAAATACCACGGAATACGGATTCCGTGGTATTTTTATTATTTTACAGCAGCAAAGGCAGGCTTTCGAGGCGCAGACGGTGAGCTTCGGCTGTTTCGGCGGTGTAGATGCGCGTCGTGTTCACGTCCGAATGCCCGAGCACGTCGGCGAGCGCCGCGAGGTTCGGGAATTTCGCGAAAAATGTTCTCGCGAACAGCCGCCGCAGATTATGCGGGAACACCCGCGAGGCGAGAACGCCGGCTTTTACGCCTAACGCCTTCATTTCGCGCCATATCCGGTGCCTGTCGATAGCGCGTCCCGTGCGTGTGACGAATATCCGCCCGGAGCTTACGCCCATCGACTCGGCGCGCGCAAGGAGCATCCGGCAGAGCTTGGGCTGCAAAAACAGCTCCCGCGTCTTGCCTTTCAGACGTATCTCCGCCCGTCCGTCCTTCGCCGCCTCGACCGTGATATATTGCAGCTCAGACACCCGCGCGCCGGTGGCAAGCATTACGCGGATAGCTAACGCGACGGCGGATCGCCCCTCGCGCTCCGCCGCTTTTATGAGCTTGTCGGTCTCCGGGCGGTCGAGCTCCTTTTCCTTCGGTAAAAATGTCCGGCGCTGGATTTTCAGCGCCGAGATTTTCAGCGCGCCGAGACCCAAAAAGCCGAGGAAGCTGTTTACGGCGGCGATCATCCCGTTCGCGCCGGAGGCCGTGTAGCGCTCAGTGACGCTCTGCTTCCACGCGACGGCGACGTCGCGCGTTATGGCGGCGCCGTCCGTGAACTCCGCAAACGCGCGGGCATAGCGCGTGTACTTTTGCACGGTCTCAGCGCTTTTTTCTTCGCGGCGCAGGTGCGCCGCGAAGTGATTTACACGCTCCGCTGGGGAACGGCGCTGCGGCGCCGACGAGGGGGGTGCGTTTTCCGTTGTGCGGTTTCGCGACGCCGGGGGATGTTTCTTCATAGGTTTCATTTTGTTTTGCCTTTCGATTTATTAAATAATATTATCGCGGCGGCTGTGTCCGTGAAAGCCGGCAGCTTGGCCGCCGCTGTTTTGGCAGGTTCAGTATTCCCGATTGCTTTGGCAGAAATTCGCTGTACGCTTTTTTGACTGCGCGGTGTGACGTGCCGTTCTCCGTCCCGTAGGGGCCGACGTCCTCGGCGGCCCGCCGTTCCCCGTCCCGTAGGGGCGAACTGTGTTCGCCCGGATTCCTTGTTTGGGGTATCCCTTTTCGCCTGCGCGGCGGGCGCGGCAAACGGGCTTCGCCCGTTGTGTATGATTACACGTGCGTGCGCGCGTCGCGCTTACGGCGCGCCATAAAATGACGCCGCGCGAGCGCGGCAGAAACGCCGCGAAGCGGCGACGTCGGCGCGGAACGCGCCGTGCCTGTCGCGCAATAGCG
>JAISAA010000156.1 GCA_031266955.1 Oscillospiraceae bacterium
CGAAGCATCTTTCCAACATTTACGCAAAGACTAAGGTCCGGAACAGGACGCAGCTTATCAGTCTGTTCAGCGAGATTTTTTAGCTTGCGTAAAGCGCGCCGCCGTGATATACTTCTTAACCGGCGTCCGGCGGATCAAATACGCAGCGCGGAAAAAAGCATCGACGGAAAAAATTTGCGAGAAAAATTGAAAGGAGCGCATTATAAAATGCCGAAAGAATTAAAAGGAAGCAAAACCGAAGCCAATCTTATGGCGGCGTTTGCCGGGGAGTGTCAGGCGCGCGTGAAGTACGGCTACTACGCCTCGCAGGCGAGAAAAGACGGCTACGAGCAAATAGCCGATATATTTCAGGAGACCTCCGACAACGAGAAGGAGCACGCGAAAATATGGTTCAAGCTCCTGCACGGCGGGGGAGTGCCGGCGACGCCGGCCAATCTCGGCGACGCGGCGAACGGCGAGAATTTTGAATGGACGGATATGTACGCGGGCTTTGCAAGGATGGCGCGTGAGGAGGGCTTTGAGGATATAGCCCGCAAGTTTGAAATGGTGGGCGCGGTCGAAAAAGAGCACGAGGAGCGCTACCGCAAGCTGCTCGCCAACGTCAACGGCGGGCTCGTGTTCTCGCGCGAGGGAGATATGGTCTGGATATGCGACAACTGCGGGCACATTGAGATCGGCAAGCAGCCGCCGGAGACCTGCCCGGTGTGCGCCCATCCGAAGGCGTATTTCCAGCTCAAAGCAACGAATTATTGACGCGGAAGCGCGTCTAAATAAACGGGATAAGGACTGATCATAAAAATGAATTCACCCAAGGAAGTGGCGCAGAATTATATTGCGGTCGGCGAGGCGAAGGCGAAGCTGCCGGCGGGGAAAATGACCGTCCTCGCGATACTCGCGGGGATGTTTATCGCTCTCGCCGGCGCCGGCTCTACGATAGCGTCCGTCACGGTGGCCTCGCCGTCCCTCGCAAAGCTGATGGGGGCGCTTGTTTTCCCCGTAGGGCTCGCGATGACGCTGATAGCCGGCAGCGAGCTGTTCACGGGAAATTGTCTGCTGATAATCCCCGTGTTAGAGCGCAGGATAAAAGTATCGGATATGCTGCGCAACTGGTTTTTTGTATACGTCGGGAATCTGATAGGCGGCTTTCTCGTCGCCGCGCTCGCCGTTTACGGCGGGACGTTCAGCCTGTTCGACAACGCGGCGGCGGGCGCCGTGATAAACACCGCCGTGGCGAAGGCCTCGCTGTCGTTCGGGGACGCGCTGCTGCGCGGGATACTCTGCAATTTCCTCGTCTGCATCGCGGTCTGGATATCGTTTGCGGCGAAGGACGTCGTCGGAAAGGTCGCGGGGCTGTTTTTGCCGATAATGCTGTTCGTGCTTTCAGGGTATGAGCACAGCGTCGCGAATATGTACTATATATCGGCGGGGCTTTTCGCGGCGAAGAACCCGGCTTACGCCGCCGCCGCGACGGCCAATCTGACAAAGCTGTCCTGGGGCTCGATGTTCGGTAAAAACCTGCTGCCGGTCACGCTCGGGAATATAATAGGCGGCGTGCTGCTCGTCGGCGTAGCTTACTGGTTCACATACCTGCGCGGCGGCGACGGCGCGAAAAAGGCGGAAGCAAAGAAGAAATAGCGGCATAGGGCCGCTGCGATTGCGATTGGAGAATTTGGAGAAGATTTATATGCTCGTAAGACGGCTTATATCGGTGATTTTGGCGTTCACGCTCGCTTTATCGCTGTGCGCTTCGGCGGGTGCGGCGGAGGGGAACGTTAAGTCCATAGCGCTCGGCGGTCGGCACGGCGCGGCGATAACGTCCGACGGCGCGCTTTATACCTGGGGCGGAAGCGACTACGGTCAGGTCGGCGACGGAAGAAGATCGGATACGCTCTCGCCGTCGGAATCGCTTTCCCTTTCTGAAGTTGCGTCCGTGTCCGCCGGAGGCGGGCATACGCTCGCGCTGCGCGCTGACGGGACGCTTTGGGCCTGGGGCGACAACATTTACGGTCAGGTAGGCGACGGCACGCGCGAGGCGCGGCTCGACCCGGTCAAGATACTCGACTCCGTCACGGATATTTCCGCGGGAGAGAGCTTTTCGCTCGCCGTCAAAACGGACGGCACGCTTTGGGCTTGGGGCGCGAATTACTACGGTCAGGTCGGCGACGGCACGAGGAAGGATCAGCTTTCCCCCGTAAAAATTATGGACGGCGTGACAAAAGCCGCCGGAGGCGGACGCCACGGTCTAGCCGTCAAAACAGACGGTACGCTCTGGAGCTGGGGCTGTAACGAAAACGGACAGCTCGGCGACGGGCTGCGCGTAACGCGGCTTGAGCCGCGGCAAGTCCTCGCCTCCGTGTCGGGCGCGGACGCGGGCGGGGAAAGCTCGCTCGCCGTCAAAACGGACGGCACGCTCTGGACGTGGGGCGACAATACCTCGGGGCAGCTTGGGGACGGCACGCGCACGACGCGGCTTGAGCCCGTCAAAATAATGGATTCGGTCACGGCGGCGGCAAGCGGCGGCGCTACGCAAAGCAGCTACACGACGGTGCAGACAGATACCGATTCGGCAAGTCCGCCTCCCGCCGTGTACATACCGTTCTCGACGACGGAGGGGCACGGCCTCGCGCTTAAATCGGACGGAACGCTCTGGAGCTGGGGCTACAACGCCTACGGCCAGCTCGGGGACGGCTCGCGCACGACGCGGCTGGCTCCGGCGCAGGTGCTCTCCGACGTGCGTGAGCTCGCCGCCGGAAGCGGAGCGAGCGCCGCCGTCAAAACGGACGGGACGCTCTGGACTTGGGGGCACAACGTCTACGGGCAGGTCGGCGACGGCACGCGGCAGGATAAGCTTTCTCCCGTGAAGATACTTGAAGATATCAAAGGCGCCGCCGCTTCACCCGAAGCGCTCCCTGCGTGGCAGAAGATATTTGTAAACGGCAGGGAAACGCCCGTGGAGGCGTATGTTATCGGCGAGGCGAATTATCTGAAGGCGCGCGACGTCGCGGCGGCGCTTATGAACACAAACAAGCGCTTTTCCGCGACGTTTGACGCGGCGGCTATGACGGTCGTGCTCACGACGGGCAGGGAATATACCCTGATCGGCGGCGAGCTGACGCCCGGCGGCGGCCCGCCGAAAAGCACGCAGCCCTCGACACACGGAGTATCGCTCGACGGGCGCGCCGTATACCCGCGCGGCTACGCCATCGACGGCGCGAACTACTATATGCTGCGCGATTTTATGAAGCTGCTTGACGTTTACGCCGCGTATGACGCGGCCACAGACAGCGTGATAATCGACACCTCGAAAGGATACGCGGATTGAGCAAACGGTATATCCGGGAGCCCGGAGCGATAATATAGAATATGTACAGGATAGGGATAGACGTAGGCAGCACAACGGTGAAAACCGTCGTGCTGTCGGAAACCGGCGAGCTGCTGTTCCGCGCTTATGAAAGGCACGGCTCGCGCGTGCGCCATAAGGCGGCCGAGCAGCTTCGCTCGGCGGAGAGCGTGCTGCGCGGGCGTTCGGCGGTCGTCGCCGTCACGGGCTCGGCGGGGCTCGGCGTCGCGAGGGCGTCCGGCCTGCCTTTCTCGCAGGAGGTTTACGCCACGGCGTCCGCCGTGCGGCGGTATATCCCGGACGCGGACGCGGCTATCGAGCTCGGCGGCGAGGACGCTAAGATAATTTTCTTCGGTGGCGCGCTTGAGGAACGTATGAACGGCACCTGCGCCGGCGGGACCGGCGCGTTTATCGACCAGATGGCGACGCTCATCGGGGTATCGGCGGCGGAGCTCGACGAGCTTTCGCTGAAATACGAAAATATTTATCCGATAGCCTCCCGCTGCGGCGTTTTCGCGAAGAGCGATATACAGCCGATACTCAATCAGGGCGGGAGAAAAGAGGATGTCGCGGCGTCGATTTTTCAGGCGGTGGTCGATCAGACGGTCTCGGGACTTACGCAGGGGCGCGAGCTTACGGGAAAAATAGTGTTCCTCGGCGGGCCCTTGACGTTCCTGACGGGCTTGCGCGCGCGGTGTATTGAGACGCTTGCGCTTGACTCAGAGCACGCGGTGTTCCCCGAAAACGCGGACTGCTTCGCCGCCGTCGGCGCGGCGCTTCTCGCGGACGGCGAGACGTATACCTACGAAGCGCTGACCAGCGCGCTCGAAAGCGCCGCCGGCACGGGCGGCGCGGCTGACACGATGCCGCCTTTGTTCCGAAACGAAGCGGAATACGCGCAGTTCGCGGCGCGGCACAGCCTCGCCGCGCCGGAGAGCGTTGACGCGGAGACTTACCGCGGCGGCGCCTACCTCGGCATCGACGCCGGGAGCACGACGACAAAGCTTGCGCTGATAACCGAGACGGGCGGCCTGCTGTACAGCCATTACGGGCCGAATCTTGGCGACCCGGCGGAAATCGTGCGCGTCAAGCTGCTTGAAATCTATGAAAAATTCGGGGATCGCGTCCAAATCTGCGGCTCCGCCGTCACGGGCTATGGAGAGGAGCTTATCAAAAACGCGTTCGGCGTCGATATCGGGCTCGTGGAAACTATGGCGCATCTCACCGCCGCGCGGCGCTTTGAGCCGGACGTGGATTTCATAATCGACATCGGCGGGCAGGACGTAAAATGCTTCAAGATACGCTCCGGCGCGGTGGACGGGATAATGCTCAACGAAGCCTGCTCGTCGGGCTGCGGGAGCTTTATAGAGACGTTCGCGAAGGCGCTCGGCTATCAGACCGCGGAGTTCGCGAGGCTCGGACTGCTTGCCCCGAAGCCCGTAAACCTCGGCTCGCGCTGTACGGTCTTTATGAATTCGTCGGTCAAGCAGGCGCAGAAGGACGGTGCGTCGATAGAGGATATTTCGGCGGGATTATCTATCTCCGTTGTCAAAAACGCCGTATATAAGGTCATACGCGCGGCGTCGGCGGACGACCTCGGCAAAAAAATCGTCGCGCAGGGCGGGACGTTTTTGAACGACGCCGTGCTTCGCGCGTTTGAGCGGGAAATAGGCTGCGCGGTGCGCCGCCCGACGATAGCGGGGCTGATGGGCGCTTATGGCGCGGCGCTTACGGCGGCGCGCGCGGGGCTTTCGTCCTCGTCGCTTTTGACGCGCGAGCAGCTCGGCGCGTTCCGGCGCGAAGCGCGCCCCGTGGTCTGCTCGGGCTGTCAGAACCGCTGCCGTATGACGATAAATACGTTCGACGGCGGGCGGAGATTCATATCCGGCAACAGGTGCTCCCGCCCCTTGGGAATAACCCCGGAGTCCGGGCAAAATATGATGCGCTGGAAATACGAAAAGCTGCGAGCGATGTCCGGCCGCGGCGCGGGCGACGGCTCGCGCGGGAAAATCGGCATCCCGTTCGGGTTGAATATGTACGAAAATCTGCCGTTCTGGTTCGAGCTTTTCACGAAGCTGGATTTTGAGATCGTGCTCTCGCCGGAATCCTCGCGCGAGCTGTACATAAAAGGCCAGCGGACTATCCCGTCCGACACGGTCTGCTACCCCGCGAAGCTGCTGCACGGGCACGTTGAAGCGTTGCTTGACGAGGGTTGCGACGCGATATTTTATCCGTGCCTGCCGTATAATTTCGACGAGGGAATCTCCGACAACCATTACAACTGCCCCGTCGTGGCGTATTATCCGGAGCTTTTGGCGGCGAATATGCCGCGGCTTAAATCGGCGAAATATCTTTTTCCATATTTCGGGCTGCACAACAAAAAAGGCTTTCTTGTCCGCGCCGCCGAATATTTTGAGCGAGAATTCGGCGTTCCGCAGAAGCAGACGCGCGCCGCCGCGCACGCGGCGTACGACGCCTATGACGCTTTCCGCGCCGATATCCGAGAGGAAGGCCGCCGGTGCGTCAAATACGCCGAGGAAAACGGCAAGCCGATAATTGTCGCCGCCGGGCGCCCATACCACTGCGACCCCGAGATAAATCACGGGATCGACGGGCTTATCACCTCCTACGGCCTCGTCCTGCTCACGGAGGACGCCGTGTCGGAGGAGCTTGGCCGGGAGCCGCGCCGCGTGCTGAACCAATGGACGTATCAGGCGCGAATGTACAACGCCGCGCGCTGGGCCGCGGAACGCGACGGCACGGAGCTCATCCAGCTCGTGTCCTTCGGCTGCGGCACGGACGCGATAACGGGCGACGAGGTGCGCGACATACTCGAAAAGCGCGGCGGGCTGTATACGCAGATAAAAATCGACGAGATAAGCAACCTCGGCGCCGCGCGGATCAGGCTGCGCAGCCTGATAGCGGCGATGGAGGAAAGAAAGCGGGGCGGCTCAAGTGGCGCGGCGTAACGGCGGCGCCGCGGGCGCCGGGGCCGGGCTGACCTATGACAAAAACGGCAGGCTGCTGTTCACAAAAGAGATGAAGCGCAATTACACGCTCTTGATGCCGCAGATGCTTCCCGTGACGTTCACGCTCCTGCGGCGTGTCTTCGAGCTGTACGGCTTCAAAGCGGAAATGCTGACGACGACGCACCGCGGCATCGTGGACACGGGCCTGAAATACGTACATAACGACACGTGCTATCCCGCGCTTCTCGTCATAGGGCAGCTAATCGACGCGGTGAAATCGGGAAAATACGACGACAAAAAAACCGCGTTGCTGATATCGCAGACGGGCGGCGGCTGCCGCGCGTCAAATTACATCCATCTGCTGCGCAAGGCGCTTGAAAAGGCCGGGCTGTCGCACGTGCCCGTCGTATCCATCAATCTGTCGGGGCTTGAGAAAAACCCGGGCTTCAAGCTCGGGATACCGATACTCCGCCGGCTCGCCGCCGCGATGATATACGGCGACTTTATCACGTGGCTCGCCGGTCAGGTGAAGCCCTACGAAGCTCTCAGCGGCGAGGCGGAAGCGCTGACCGGGCGCTTTACGGACGAGATCGCCAAAAGCTTTGGCGAGGGCCGCGCTATGTCGAAGCGCGATATGCGCGGGACGTTAGAGCGCATAGCGGACGCGTTCGCGAAAATAGAGCTCGAAAGCATATCAAAGCCGCGCGTCGGCATCGTCGGTGAGATTTACGTTAAATTCGCCCCGCTCGGAAACAACGGCCTTGAGGAATTTTTGCTGTCAGAGGGCTGCGAGGCCGTCACGCCCGGCCTGACGGATTTTATGATATTCAAAATCGACAACCGCGCGGCGGACGTGGAGCTGTACCGCGGCTCGCGCCTGAAAAAGCTTGTGTGCGACATTTTCAAGCGGTATATCGAAAGCTTGCAGGATATGATGATCGAAACGATAGAGCGGCGCACGCCGTTCCGCCCGCCGGGCCGCTTTGCGGACTTAGAGCGCCTGATACGCGGCTATCTCGGCCGCGGCAACAAAATGGGCGAGGGCTGGCTCTTAACAGCCGAAATGCTGGAGCTCATACACAGCGGCGTTGACAACATCGTGTGCACGCAACCCTTCGGCTGCCTGCCGAACCACATCGTCGGCAAAGGAATGATCCGCCGCCTGAAAGACGACTTTCCCGATTCCAACATCGTCGCGATAGACTACGACCCCGGAGCGTCGCGGATAAATCAGGAGAATCGCGTGAAGCTGATGATATCGACAGCGAAAGAAAAAGCGCGGGGTGCAGAGGGCGTAAGCGCGGCAAGCGCCGCGCCGCCGCATAGCGGCGCAAGCTCGAACGCAGAGAGAGTTACCGCAGGGAGGGCTTAGAAATTGAGCCGCAAAAGCGGCTTTTCGCTCTAATACCCAAGCTCCTCCAAAAGCTCCGCCGCGCCCGTTATGTACCCGCGGCATTTTGTTTGAAACATCCGCTCTTTTACGAAAGCCTCTGCACCCTCCGGCGTAGAGGTATCGACCCCGAGCAGGCCGCGGCAGGTAAGACACCCGTTCCGGCGCTCGAATTCCGCCATAAATGCCGAGGTGCGCGCGGCGCAGTCCTGCTTTGCCCCGTTGTCCCCCGGGACACTGTGGCCTTTGGCCGCGCCTATCACCATAACGCCGCCGGACGCCGCGCCGCAGACCTCGCCGCGGCGCATACCGCCGCCGAAGCCCCCGGCGACGCGCAGTGCTATCTCCTCGTCTATGCCGTGCTCCTCCGCGAAGGCAGCGAAAACCGATTGCGCGCAGTTGAAAGAATTCTCCGTGTACAGCACGGCGCGCTCCGACCGTTCGGACATAAAAATCCCTCCCGAGTATTTGTAAATTTTCAAGTTATCGCCCAACGCATTGTACCAAAGCCCGCCCGCCGGTGTCAATAAAAAATAGCTTA
>JAISAA010000217.1 GCA_031266955.1 Oscillospiraceae bacterium
CGCTCGGCGCTCGGCTTTATCACGAGGGAGGACGTCGTCACGAAGGTGTTTTCCGAGACGGCGCAGAGCTATTCGGAGCGCAACGGCGGCTATACGCGCATCACGCGCACGGGGCCGCGCCGCGGCGACGCGGCGGAGATGGCCGTTATAGAGCTCGTATAGCCTGAAACAAGTTGAAAAAGCGCCGAGGGGGACAAGGCTTCCCCTCGGCGCTTTTTTCTGTGATTGCCGTGCGTCTGCTTCATGCTATGATCCGGTTTTATGCGATTGCCCTGCACTTTTACAAAAACATATGGAAAACCCACGCGGGGTATGATATACTCAGGTTCGGCGGTTGGTTACCACGTGAGATCGTCCGCATGGCCTGTGCAAATGTGTGCCAGCACACACGGCGATATGTAAACGGAGGAGAATTTCATTATGGGCAGTGACAGGCAATTGGCTCACCTTACCATTCGCGGATTCAAATCCATACGAGAGCTCAGCGACTTTGAATTGGGATCGCTGAATGTGTTCGTCGGAGCCAACGGCGCGGGCAAGAGCAACCTCATTTCGTTTTTCCGACTGTTGCGTGCACTCATGGAAGATAACTTGAGCGATTATATTCTCAAAAACGGCGGTGTCGGTGACCTGCTTTTCAACGGGCGGAAAACTACTGCGGAAATGTTTTTTGAGACCCATTTCGGCCCGCGCGGCTATCGCTTCAAAATCACACCGGGGGCGGATGAGGAGAGCTTCGCCGTCGCCGATGAGGCCAGATATTACGCGCATGGGACATCCGGGTGGTGGAAATTCGGCAGCTCAGGAAATGAAAAATCCATGCTCGTTCGCGAGGTCAAGAGCGGCACACGCGACGCGGAATACAGTCGCCCTGTGTATGACGCCGTTTGCTCTTGGAAGATTTATCATTTCCACGACACCGGCGACACCGCGGCGATGCGCCACGCGGAAATTGTCCAAGACGGCGAAATCTTGCGCCCCGACGCCGCAAACCTCGCTCCGTTTCTTCTGCGGATGCGTGAGGAAGAAGCAGCGACCTATCAAGAGGTCTTGGACGTTTGCCGTATTGTTGTCCCATACCTTGACGACTTTCTGCTTAAACCGAAAAAATACGGTGCGGCGGAGAAGGTTTCGCTGGCGTGGAAAACCAAAGGCACGGATTATCCGATGCAGCCTTATCATTTCTCGGACGGCAGCATTCGCTTTATATGCCTTGCTGCGGCTTTGCTGCAACCGACGCCGCCCGCCGCGATCATAATCGACGAACCGGAATTGGGCTTGCACCCCGAGGCCATCCGGCTTCTGGGCGAGTTGCTCAAAGACGCGGCCAAACGAACCCAATTGATCGTCGCCACGCAATCCCCGCTTCTGCTCGACCAGTTTGCGATAGAAGACATTGTCGTTGCCAATCGTAAGGACGGGCAATCTGTTTTTGAACGCTTTGACCGCAAGGATTTTACGGCGTGGCTTGAGGACTATTCTGTCGGTGAACTCTGGGCAAAAAATGTCATCAGAGGGGGAACCGGCCATGAATGAGATTTACGCCATTGTTGAGGGGCCGACCGAACAGAATTTCATTGAAAAAGTTTTGGCGCCATATCTCGGCGAACGAAATGTGGCCTTGTATGCGGCAATACTCCGGAAACCGGGGGAAAACGGCGGCGATGTGAAATTCTCGCGCGCCCGGAACGATATCGGAAAATTCTTAAAACAGCGCGCCGACACGCAGGTGACGCTAATGCTGGATTATTACGGTATTCGCAAAGATTGGCCGGGGTATGGCGAATCAAAACAACAGACAACACACACTATAAAGCATTCTGTTTTAATGAGAGAAACGCAGAGGGAAGTTCAGCGAATTTTCCCGGGGGAAAATTCGCAATTGCGCTTTATTCCTTACTTCTCAATGCACGAAATTGAAGCGTTGTATTTTTGTGACCCCGCTGAACTCGCGCGAAACATTGGTGTTGGACAAGCAGAAATCGACGCCGTTATCCGCGAATGCGGCGAGCCGGAAAAAATAAACGACAGACGCGATACCGCCCCTTCAAAACGTTTGGAAGCCCTTTCAACTCGCTTTCGGAAAACATCTACAGGGCTGACCATTGCCACGCGCATCGGCATTCCCGCGATGCGCGCGGCTTGCCCGCTATTCAATCAGTGGATAACACGATTAGAAGCGTAAGATTCTCGACCTCGGTTGTGGGCCGGGGCTGTATGCAAAGCGGCTGTCCGATATAGGATACGACGTGACAGATGTGGATTTTTCAAAACGTTCCATCGCCTAGTCCTTCCCAATGTCACCCCTTTACCCCAGTGTCGGCGCCTATGCCCGCTATGAACCAGCGCTGGATAAGCAGGAACATTATAAGCAGCGGCGCCGTTACGAGAGTGCTCGCCGCCATTACGAGAGCCCAGTTTGTGCCGTAGGCGCCGCCGTCGATGAAGAAGCGGCGGAGACCCTGCGAGACGAGGCTGAGCTCCGGGGAGTTCGTGATGAGAGAGGGCCACATATAGTTGTTGTAGCAGGAGATGAAGGCTATGAGCGCAAACGAGATGAACGTTGGGCGCGTGAGGGGGAAGACCACGCGCCACAGCGTCTTCCAGTGGCCGGCGCCGTCCATGCGCGCCGCCTCGTACAGCTCCGCGGGCGTCTGCATAAACGCCTGACGCAGCAGGAACACGCCGAAAATGCTGACGAGATTCGATAAGATCAGCCCGGAATAGCTGTCGAGGAGCCCCATCTTTGACAGTAGAATGTAGCACGGGATGTACGTAGCCGCCCCCGGGACCATGTAGCAGCCGAGCACGACGGCGAATATGACGCGTTTGAACCGCAAATCCATAAACACAACGGCGTACGCGAGCAGCGCGCCGGAGAACACCTGATACGCGACGGTCACAACGGAGACGAACGCGCTGTTTGCGATATAGCGCGGGATGGGGGAGCCGCGCAGCACCTGAAGATAATTGCCCCACTGCGCGTCCGACGGGAAGAACACGGAAAAGTCCAAGAGCTCCTGTTTCGTCTTCAGCGCGCTGAGCGCCATCCAGATGAACGGAAATACCATTATAGACCCGAGCGCCGCCAGCACCGCGAGCTTCACCGCGAACGAGAGCCCTGAGGACAGACGTTTTCCGCGCGCGCCATTCATCGCTTTTGCCCCCTAACTGTCATAGTGTACAAACTTTTTTGAGACGAGGTTCTGTACGCAGGAGAGCGCCACCGTGATTATCAGCAGCACTACGGCGAGCGCCGAGGCGCGCCCCATGTTGAACCGCTCGAAGCCGAGCTGGTAGTAGAGGTACAGCAGCGTCCGCGTGCTCCCGGACGGACCGCCCTGCGTGAGTAT
>JAISAA010000271.1 GCA_031266955.1 Oscillospiraceae bacterium
AGCGTGACCTGCTCCAGAGCGCCGTGCGAATATTTCTTCACGGCTTCGTTTACGTCCGCCCACGCGCCGACGCGCTCGTCGAGCAGCTCTTTTTTCGTTACCACCTGGCACGGCCCGCTCGGGTCAAGCTCGTTCGTCGCTTTCGCGTCAAGCCAGGACACGGCGCCGCACAGCCCTAAGCGCTCCGGCGTGACGACGCACACGTGCGACGGAGAAAAGCTTTGGCAGAGAATGCAGTTGTAGAAAACCTCTACTGTTTCGTCCGTCATAGACTGCAAGCGCTCGTCGCGCTTATCGTAGGCGCGGTTCGCCTCCGCGCGCATATCGTGCAGCTTGGCGGCGTCGGTGACTATCGTCACCTGACATTTATCCACGACGCTGTCGTACTCGCTTTTCACCTTGGAATACAGCACCTCGCCGAAATGACGGGCGCGGAAGCCGGCGTCGAACGCCGCCTTGGACACGCGTACGCGTATCATATCGCGCTGCCCGGTGTGCATCACACCCTCGACGCAGTTTAAGAAGTTGTGGAATTTGCGCTCGAACACGGGCTCGAAGTCGGACTGCATATTTTTGCCGTAGACGTCCACGATAACGGCGAGGTTCATCGCGCCGCCCTCCGGGAATTCGTCGATATCCGGGCCGTCGAGGATTATTTTGTGATCCTCCACATCCTGCGTCTCGCGCGAGCGCACGAGCTCGAAGCAGTCCTGACGCGCCCCGTTGATATCCACGCGCATATCGGCCTTACGTATGATCTCGCCCTCGAACGCCGTCGAGAACGCGACGGGTATATCTATGTCCGTGACCTTTATCTTGATATCGCGCGCTTCAAGCGAGGTTTCGATAAAGTCCGTCGTGTCCGGCTGGATTATCAGCGACTTCGGCACCGCCCACATATCCTCGCGGTCGTTCGTTATAACGGGGAAGCCCATCGCGATAGCCCCGCCGCCGCAGGCGACCGTGATATCCGCCACAGGCGCGAACGCGTTCACAAACGCGAAAATGCGGTGGAACGAGTATTCGTTGAACGCTTCCCAATCGCCCGCCTGCACCGCGCCGAATATGAACGCCGCGCGCTCCACGAGCGAAATTATATGCCCGACGGCCCATATGTCGGGGCCGACAGGCACTACGCGCACAGGGAAGCCCATAGAAATCCCGCCGCGCTCCGCCTGGTCGATGACGCCGCCGATCAAAAACACGAATATTCCGCGGTTCTGATAGCCCTTGATGAGCGCGACGGCCTCCTCGTCCGACGGGGCGGGGTCGATTATCACGACGAAGCCCGGAATATCGCGCGTGACGAGCGGAACGCCGAGCTCGCGCACCTCCGCGTCGGAAAAGTGACCGTGGTACTTCGTCCCCTCATACGGCGCCGGCGTTCTGGCGTACTTGCACGCCTCTATGACCTCCGCCGCCATAGCCGTGGCGATGCCGCTTGAAAACACGTCGGCGGTGCGGTGGTTCGTTGTCATTTTCGCCTTTATCTCCGCCAAGGCTTCTTTCAGCTCGCCGAGCGTCGTGACCTTTTTCCCCAAATACGCGTAAATACACGCGAGGAAATACGCCGTATCCGGCATTTTCATCGCAGCCGCCTCGCCGAGCTCGGAAATCACGGCTTCAAGCTCGCTTTCCGCTTTCGCGAACATTTCCGCCGATCCGCGGAATACTCTGTCGAAAAGTCCCATTCTTTCTGTTCATCCTTTCGGGATAATAATTTTATATGGCCTAATATATTAGTTTATGCGTGAATCGATCAGATTTTTTATCGCCCTGATGTCCTCCACGGCGCCGGGCGACGTGTCGTAGGGTGAGGCCGCGCTTCTGTCGGCCTCTATGACGTCGGCGGAATACCGGACGGCCCCGAGAAATTCGTTTCCGGGTATCTTTTCGCGCAGATACGCCTCGTCCTCCTTCGAGCGGACCTTGTTGGCTACGACGGACACTTTTTTGACGCCTATATCGGCGGCGAGCTGACAGACCTTCTTGTACGTCTGAACGCTCCGCGCGCCCGGCTCTACGACGACGAGGAAAAAGTCCACAAAGTCCGCCGTTCCGCGCCCGAGGTGTTCAAGCCCCGCTTCCATATCGAGGATGACGACCTCGTCGCGCCCGATGACAAGATTCGATATCACGCGTTTTAGCACCACATTTTCCGGGCAGACGCAGCCGCTCCCGCCGGACTCCACGGTCCCCATAACAAGCAGCTTTACGCCGTTTTTTTCTAAAGCGAACCTGTCAGGTATATCGTCCACGCGCGGGTTTATTTTGAAAAACGAGCCGTAGCCGCCCTTTTTCGCGCCCGTGCGCTCGGCGATCAAATCGCTCATCTGGGAAACGGGCGTCAGCACTTCGAGCTCGGCTTCCGAAAAACCGAGCGCAAGCCCGAGGTTGGCGTCGGGGTCGGCGTCCGCGCACAGCACGCGCCGCCCTTCCTCCGCGTAAAGCCTCGCGAGCACCGCCGCGAGAGTCGTTTTCCCGACTCCTCCCTTTCCCGTAACGGCAATCTTCATACCTTGGTAATACCTCTTGTCATTATTATTTCGTACCGGACGTTTATATTCCGAGCGCCGCTCTTTTGGCCTCGATGCCCTCGATTATGCTCCGGACGAGCTCGTGCGGGTCTTTATTTATAATGTAGCCGGCGCCCGTGATTTTCCGCGTGCCCTGCGTGATGAGCTCCATCATCTGCTCGGAGCCTTTTACCTGCGGCTCGATGCCGAGGTAAACGTCAAGCCCCGTCGATACGACGTAGTTGGCTATCGACACGGCTTTTTCGCTCATCCACTCAGGCGCGCAGCCGACGACGGGTATCTGCGTGATATCGACGCCCCAGTCGCGCGCGATCCCGGTCGCGAGCAGCATCATACGCGAAATATCCACGCACGCGCCCATATGCAGCACGGGCGGAATATCCACAAGCTCGCAGACGCGGCGCAGCCCGTCGCCGCACAGATATTTCGCGTCCTTATTGAGAAGCCCCGCCTTCGTGGCAAGCTGCGCGGCGCAGCCTGTCGCCACTATTAAGATATCGTTTTCTATGAGCTCCTTCATTATCTCAAAGTGCGAAAAGTCCGGGCGGACGCGCGGGTTGTTGCAGCCGACGATAGCGACGGCGCCGCGCAGGACGCCCGCCTTTATGGCGTCTATCGCCGGGCGGTATGAGCCTATTACCTCCACGTGGCTGTTTGTCACGTTGTCGAGATGGCGGATTATCTGCTCCGTCGGGTAGCCGACCGTCGCCGTCTGCTTCGTCGGCGGGATGTAGAGCTTGGATTCGTCGCGGTTGACGTAGTTGTCTATCGCCTCGCGCACGAGCTGCCTGGCTTGTTCAAGCGCCGTTTCGGGCTTGAACTCAACGTATTCGGAGCCCGGTATGCGCGCTATGGGCGAGCTCGTCACAAACTTCGTGTGGAAGCACTGCGTCAGGGCGGACAGCGCCGGGAAAATGCACTGGATATCCACACACATCATTTCCACCGCGCCCGTCAGCACGACGTTTTCCTGCTGCAAAAAGTTCCCCGCCATACGAACGCCGTGGCGCATCGCCACCTCGTTCGCCGTGCAGCAGAGCCCGACGACGTTTATGCCTCGGGCGCCCTTGCTTCTCGCGTATTCGATGAGCTCACGGTCCTCGCAGGCGGTGACGAGCATTTCGGAAAAAGCCGGGTCGTGCCCGTGGACTACGACGTTCACCATATCCTTTTCCAGAACGCCGAGATTGCCTTCAGTAGTCCAGACCGTCGGCGTGCCGAACAGGATGTC